>NZ_JBEXSZ010000079.1:0-37938 GCF_040613865.1 Streptomyces sp. NPDC006197
CACCGTGGGCGGAAACGAGCCGGTGCAGACGTGGTGCCCCAGCGGCGAGGCGCACACCCCGGAGTCCGTCGTCCTGGGCGTACGGTCCGGGCAGGCGCCGCCACCCCCGGCGGCGGCGCACCCGGCGCCTGGCCCGGCGCGTCCGCGGCGCCCGCCGTCCCGGCCCCCGCGCCCGTGCAGGCGCAGCCCGCGCCGCAGGCCCCGGCGCCGGCCGCCGCGGGCGGTGGCGGGGACACGGCCCAGGTGCGGAACCTGTGGCCGCAGATCCTCGACGCCGTCAAGAACCGGCGGCGCTTCACCTGGATCCTGCTCAGCCAGAACGCCCAGGTGGCGGGGTTCGACGGCACCACGCTCCAGCTCGGCTTCCTCAACGCCGGTGCCCGGGACAACTTCGCGAGCAGCGGCAGCGAGGACGTCCTCAAGCAGGCGCTCGCCGAGCAGTTCAACGTGAACTGGAAGATCGAGGCGATCATCGACCCCTCGGGCGGCTCCGCGCCCCCGCCCGCCGCCACCGGTTTCGGCGGCTCGGGCGGAACCGGAGGCTTCGGCGGCGGAAGCGGCGCCGGTGGTTTCGGGGGTGGAGGCGGCGCCGGTGGCTTCGGCGGCGGTCGGTCCGCCGCGCCCGCGCCCGCCGCTGCTCCCGCGCCCGCCCCCGCGTTCCAGCAGGCCCCGCCGCCCGCCCCCGTACAGGCGCAGCCCGCTCCGGCCGCCTCGTTCCAGCAGGCCCCGGCGCCCGCTCCCGCACCCGCGTACACCCCGCCGGCGCCGCAGCCCGTGGCGCCCGAGGACGACGTCCCCGAGGAGGACGACCCGGACCTCGTCGACTCCGCGCTCTCCGGGCACGACCTGATCGTGCGCGAGCTGGGAGCCACGGTTGTGGAGGAATACACGAACGAGTAGGGCCGTCTCGCTCGGTGGCCCGCACAAGGGGCACCCCGCCCCGCGGGCTACCCTGGCAGGCGTGAAGGTCCTCGTCATCGGCGGCGGCGCCCGCGAACACGCCCTGTGCCGCTCTCTCTCCCTCGATCCCGACGTCACCGCTCTGCACTGCGCGCCCGGCAACGCCGGAATCGCGGAGGTTGCGGAGCTGCACGCCGTCGACCAGCTGGACGGCGCGGCCGTCGCCGCGCTCGCCACCGAGCTGGGCGCCGAACTGGTCGTCGTCGGCCCGGAGGCCCCGCTCGTCGCCGGCGTCGCCGACGCCGTCCGCGCGGTCGGCATCCCCGTCTTCGGCCCGTCCCGGGAGGCGGCCCGGCTGGAGGGCTCCAAGGCCTTCGCCAAGGACGTCATGGCCGGCGCCGGGGTCCCCACCGCCCGCAGCTACGTCTGCACCACCCCGGAGGAGATCGACGAGGCGCTCGACGCCTTCGGCGCTCCGTACGTGGTCAAGGACGACGGTCTCGCCGCCGGCAAGGGCGTCGTCGTCACCGAGGACGTCGAGCAGGCCCGGGCGCACGCGCTCGCCTGCGACCGGGTGGTCATCGAGGAGTACCTGGACGGCCCCGAGGTCTCCCTCTTCGCCATCACCGACGGCACCACCGTCCTCCCGCTCCAGCCCGCGCAGGACTTCAAGCGCGCGCTCGACGGCGACGAGGGCCCGAACACCGGCGGCATGGGCGCCTACTCGCCGCTGCCCTGGGCCGACCCGAAGCTGGTCGAGGAGGTCCTGGAGACCGTCCTGCAGCCGACGGTCGACGAGCTGCGCCGCCGCGGCACGCCGTTCTCCGGCCTCCTCTACGCGGGTCTGGCGATCACCAGCCGCGGCGTCCGGGTCATCGAGTTCAACGCGCGCTTCGGCGACCCCGAGACCCAGGTCGTCCTGGCCCGCCTGAAGACCCCGCTCGCGGGCGTCCTGCTGAACTCCGCGAACGGCACCCTGGACGACCAAGCCCCGCTGAGCTGGAGCGACGAAGCCGCCGTCACGGTGGTCGTCGCCTCCCACAACTACCCGGACACCCCGCGCACGGGCGACCCGATCGAGGGCCTGGACGAGATCGCGGAGAAGGACGCCCCGCACGCGTACGTGCTGCACGCCGGTACCAAGCGGGGCGAGGGCGGCGCGGTCCTGAGCGCCGGCGGACGCGTCCTGTCGGTCACCGCCACCGGTTCGGACCTGGCGCAGGCCCGCGAGCGGGCGTACGCGGCGGTCGGCCGTATCCGCCTTGACGGTTCGCAGCACCGTACGGACATCGCGCGGAAGGCCGCCGAAGCCTGATCCCGCTTGATTCCGGCTGATTTAGCCTGATTCCTCTTGTGGCCGTGTGGTGCGGAACCCGTGAACCACACGGCCACAAGTGCGCCATCACCTTTACCCAAAGCCATTCCATCGAGTGACGGCTCGGCCATACGGATGACGCCCGCCACAGCCCCAACTAGGGTGCGGCGAAGGCATTCCGGCACTTGGCCCACCGGCATTGCGATGTCAGTGGCGGGTGCCACAGTGGGGGAGTGAGCAACACCGCCACAGGCAGTCCCGTCGAGGACAGGAGGGGGTGATGAACGGCGTGTCCGGTACCGGTTCCGTTGTCGGCGAGGAGTGGGGTGCGCGCGCCGCGCGCTCCCGGGCCCTCGCCGTCCTCCGCGTCCGGGGCAGGGCGCTGGGCCTCGCGGTGCTCCCCGCCGCCGTGGCCGTCGTCCTGTACGCGGGCGGGGTCACCGGCCACTTCACAGGAGCGGGTTGGGACACGGCCCGCTGGGTCGTGACCGTCCTCGCCGTCGTCGTGCTCCTCGCCGCCGCGGCCGTCGCCCTCGTCGTCACCCGGGCCCGCCCGGCCGCCACGCCGACGGTGGAGCTCGCCGAGTCCGCCGCCCCCGATCTCTACCGGCTCGTCCACGATCTGGCCGACCGGCTCGGCGTCCCGGCGCCCGCCGCGATAGCCCTCACCCCGGACTGCGACAGCTGGCTGGAGGACCGCACCCACCGGGCCCACCGCCTCCGCCGGACGTCCGGCGGGGACGGCGCCCCGGTCCTGGTCATAGGCTCGCCCTTCCTGTGGTGGATGCGCGTCGGCGAGCTGCGGGCGGTCCTCGCCCCCGTCGTCGCCGGTACGGGACCGGCCGCCCACCCCGACATAGCCGCCGCCCGCCGCTTCGTCCGCGGTCTGGACGCCGCCGTCGCCGTGCCACGGGACCCCGGCCTCGGCCCGCTCCGCCGACTCGGAGCCCACGGCGTCGGGCAGGTCGCCCGCGTGCTGCTGCGCGCCTGCCGCGGGCACGCAGCCGAGATGGAGCGCGGAGTCGCCGCCGCCGGTTCGGAGCGCGCCCAGGCCGTGGACTACGGCGTACGGATCGTCGCCCAGGAGCAGGTCGGCCTGGCCTACGCGGGCTGGGACCGCCTGCTCACCCGGGTCGCGCTGCCCGCCTGGCGCATGGGCCGCTGGCCCGCCAAGCTCGACGCGGGCGTGGTCTCCGCCCTCACCGAGCTCTCCCGCCGGGACCGGCTCGCGGAGGGGTTCTCCTCCCGGCTCGGCGAGCGGCCCGCCTGCGACCTCCTGGAGGAGCCCGGCGCCGTCGACGAGGCCACCTCGCTGCTCGCCGCCCGTCTCTTCCACGGCGGCCCCGCCGAGCCCGGCCCGGACTGGGCGCCGGTGGAGTGGAGCCAGTATCCGGAGGAGGTCGTCGACCGGAAGTGGCGCACCGACGCGGCCCGCCTGCACCAGGTCCTCGACGGCCTGGGCGTGGCCGCCCCCGCCGAAGGACCGGCCTCCGGCGCGACCGGCCCGACCCTGACCCGCGTGATGGCCCACCTGACGGCCCCCCGCCCCGAACACGAGCCCCAGCACGAGCGCGCCACCGGCGCCGAGGAGCGCCCGTACGAGCGCGCCGCCGGGGCCGCTGAGCCCGGGCGCGGTGCCGGCCTCGACGCGCCCGAATCCGTGCGCGCTGCTGACGCCGGCGAGTCCGGGATCGCCCCCGGCCTCGACGCGCCCGAATCCGAGCGCGCCACTGACGTCGACGAGCCCAGGCTCGGCACCGGCCTAGATGAGCCCGAGCCCCCCGCCGACGCCGAGCACGGGCACGGCCCCGGGCCCCGGCCCGAGCCCGTCACCCCCGTCGACGGGCTCGACCCCGTCCCCGGCCTCTCCGGCACGCCCGAAGAGGACGACGACGAGCCGGTCAACCCCGCCGCCGAGGCGCTCGCCGGGGCGCTCAGCGCGCTCCTCGCGCGGGAGGAGGCAGCACGGGAGGCCCGGGTCGCCGCGGCGGCCGCGACCGCCCGCGCCGCCGACAGGGGCGACCGGGCCGGCGCTGCCGCCCCCGACGCCGTCAGCGGCCCCGACGGGCCCCTGCCGCTGTTCCCGCTCCAGCCGCCCCGTACCGGCCGCGACCTGCTCGCCGACCACGTGACCGCGATGGTCTGCTGTGCGGCCGTGGACACCGCCGAGGCCGCTCCCGGCCTCGACTGGCTCGACGGGCCCGCCCTGCTCGTCGGCGGCGAGCGCGCGGCGGACCTCGGGCCCCGGGTCCTCGCGCTCGTCGAGGACGGCGACCCGGAGCCGCTGCGGGCCTGGCTCGCCCGCACCGGGGTGCGCCCGGAGAAGCCCGTGCGCCTGGTCTGAGGCCTCGCGGAAGGGCTCCAGCCGGAGCCCAGGGTTCCACTCTCGTCAATTCACGACGAACGGTGACGGAGTGCGTGCGTTATGTGATGTGCTGGAGACCGTCACTGACAGAGGCACGAACCACAGGCACGCATCACAGAGACACATCGCAGAGACACATCGCAGGCACTGACCGGCCGACCGGGGGAGTCGAGGGAGGGGCGCACATGGGGGCGGAGCAGATCAGAAGGTGGGAGTCGGGTGCGCTCGCGCACGCCGTCTCCGATCCCTTCGGCCAGGGCCCGCTGCCCTGGCTGCGAGGCTCGGAGAACTACTTCGACGACACCGGTCAGATGGTCCCCTGGTACGCGGACGAGATCCTGGCCCGGGGCGGCAGCGGCGGCCCGCGCACGGCGGACGACGTCCGGCGCCAGATCAAGGGCTTCGCGTCGGACGGAGCCGTGGCGCCGGGCGAGTCGATCGATTTCCACATCACCGTGGACCCGCCGCAGCAGTTCTCGGTCGACGTCTATCGGATCGGGCACTACGGCGGCGACGGCGCCGCGAAGATCACCACGAGTCCCCGTCTCTCCGGGATCGTCCAACCCGCCCCGCTCACCGCCGACCGCACGGTCTCCTGCCACCACTGGTGGCAGTCCTGGCGGCTGCAGGTCCCCACGTACTGGTCGATCGGCGCGTACGTCGCCGTCCTCACCACCGTCGACGGCTACCGCTCGCACATCCCCTTCACGGTCCGGGACGACCACCCGGCGGATCTGCTGCTCGTCCTCCCGGACGTGACCTGGCAGGCGTACAACCTCTACCCGGAGGACGGTCACACCGGCGCCAGCCTCTACCACGCCTGGGACGAGGAGGGCCGGCTGCTCGGCGAGGAGGAGGCGGCCGTCACCGTCTCCTTCGACCGTCCGTACGCGGGCGCGGGGCTGCCCCTGCACGTCGGGCACGCCTACGACTTCATCCGCTGGGCCGAGCGCTACGGCTACGACCTGGCGTACGCGGAGACCCGCGACCTGCACGCGGGCCGGGTCGACCCGAGCCGCTACCGGGGCCTCGTCTTCCCGGGCCACGACGAGTACTGGTCGGTGCCGATGCGCCGGACCGCCGAACTCGCCCGTGACCAGGGGACCTCGCTCGTCTTCCTCTCCGCCAACACCATGTACTGGCAGGTGGAGCTGGGCCCTTCGCCGTCCGGGGTGCCGGACCGCCTCCTCACCTGCCGCAAGCGGCGCGGCCCCGGCCGTCCCGCGCTCTGGCGCGAGGTCGACCGGCCCGAGCAGCAGCTCCTCGGCATCCAGTACGCGGGCCGGGTGCCCGAACCGACCCCGCTGGTCGTGCGGAACGCCGACCACTGGCTCTGGGAGGCCACCGGCGCGGGCGACGGCGACGAGCTCCCGGGCCTGGTCGCGGGCGAGGCCGACCGCTACTTCCCGCGCACCGCGCTGCCGGAGCACCAGGGGCGCATCCTGCTCGCGCACTCGCCCTACCGGGACGGCGAGGGGGCGCTGCGCCACCAGGAGACGAGTCTCTACCGGGCCCCGTCCGGCGCCTGGGTCTTCGCGTCCGGCACGTTCGCCTGGTCGCCGGCGCTGGACCGGCCGGGCCATGTCGACGCCCGGGTCCAGCGCGCCACCGCGAACCTCCTCGACCGGATCTGCAAAAGGGACTGAGCGAAAGGACCGAGCGGAAGGACCGGGCGGAAGGACCGAGCGGAAGGACCGGGCGGAAGGACCGAGCGGAAGGACCTGGCAGGGGGACGGGGGCTGAGCGGGGTACTGAGCGGGGGGTCACAGGGCCTCGCGGCCGGACCCGCCCGGATGTGCGAGAGAATCGGACTCGCTCCTGGATCAACCTACGCGGAGGAACCGTGTCCGGATTCGTAGAAAAGCCCGAGCCCGTCCAGGTCCCGGGCCTGACCCATCTCCACACGGGCAAGGTCCGCGACCTGTACCGGAACGAGGCGGGCGACCTCGTCATGGTGGCGAGCGACCGCATGTCGGCCTACGACTGGGTGCTGCCCACCGAGATCCCCGACAAGGGCCGGGTGCTCACCCAGCTCTCCCTGTGGTGGTTCGACAAGCTCACCGACCTGGTCCCGAACCACGTGCTCTCCACCGACCTGCCGGCCGGCGCCCCCGCCGACTGGGAGGGCCGCACCCTCATCTGCAAGTCGCTGAACATGGTCCCGGTCGAGGCCGTCGCCCGCGGCTACCTCACCGGCTCCGGCCTGCTCGAGTACGACGAGTCCCGCACGGTCTGCGGTCTCGCCCTGCCCGAGGGCCTGACCGACGGCTCCGAGCTGCCCGCGCCGATCTTCACCCCGGCGACGAAGGCCGCCGTCGGCGACCACGACGAGAACGTGTCGTACGAGGAGGTCGCCCGCCAGGTCGGCGCCGAGACGGCCGCGCTGCTGCGCCAGACGACCCTCGCCGTCTACTCCCGGGCCCGGGACATCGCCCGCGACCGCGGGATCATCCTGGCCGACACGAAGTTCGAGTTCGGCTTCGAGAGCACGCCGGAGGGCGACCGCCTGGTCATCGCCGACGAGGTCCTCACCCCGGACTCCTCGCGCTTCTGGCCGGCCTCCGAGTGGGAGCCGGGCCGCGCCCAGCCCTCGTACGACAAGCAGATCGTGCGGAACTGGCTGACCTCGCCGGCCTCCGGCTGGGACCGCAAGAGCGAGCAGCCGCCGCCGGCCCTGCCGCAGGAGGTCGTGGAGAAGACCCGCGCCAAGTACATCGAGGCGTACGAGCTCCTGACCGGCCAGGCCTGGTCCTAGGGAACGAGAAAGCCCCCGGTCGATTCGACCGGGGGCTTCTTCATGGAGCGGACGACGAGATTCGAACTCGCGACCCTCACCTTGGCAAGGTGATGCTCTACCAACTGAGCCACGTCCGCATGCGCCGTAGCGCGCTGCTAACTATACCCAACGTCGCGGGTGCCCGTGACACACCGCCGTGTGGGGCCCTTCACACCCTCCGGACGCTCTCCGGGAACACGACGAAGGCCCCGGTTCCTGAGAACCGGGGCCTTCGTACTCCCTGAGCGGACGACGAGATTCGAACTCGCGACCCTCACCTTGGCAAGGTGATGCTCTACCAACTGAGCCACGTCCGCATTGCTACCGGTCAGCTTTCGCTGCTCGGTGCGAGCACCACTCTACCTGATCCACCGGAGTGGTCGGTAACGCGTTTCTCGCAGAGCGGGTGACAGGGATTGCACACTGCGCCTTCCCCCTGGAAGGGGGCTGTTCTGCTACTGAACTACACCCGCACGCTGCTGGGGACTCGGCTTCTCGGCCTCGCCCCTCGGCGTGATCCAGACTCTACCGGATCATGGGGGGTGTCATGCAAATCGGCTCGACGGCCCCCGCGGTCCCCCGCTCAGCTCGCCGCGCGGAAGGCCTCGTAGACGCGCTTCGGGATCCGGCCGCGGGCCGGGACGTCCATCTTGTTGGACTGGGCCCAGGCGCGGACCGCCGCCGGGTCGGGCGCGAGGGCGGTGTGCGTGTACGAGGCGGCCTGGGCGCTCCGGCCGGCCGTCACCCGGGTCGGCAGCTTGCGGCCGGCGGCGAGGTAGGGCGCGAGGGCCTTGCGGAGTTTCTTTGCATTGGCAGCATTCAGGTCGATCTCGTACATCTTCCCGTCCAGGCCGAACGCGACCGTTTCAGCCGCTTCTCCGCCGTCGATGTCATCGGAGAGAGTGACCACCACACGCTGAGCCACGGATATCGGTCCTTTCCTGCGGCCGCCGCGGTCGTGAGGACGCTTGTGGCGGCCCTGACGTGCGGCGATGCCGACCCTACGGCTGTGCCGGGACAATACTGCTTTCTTCTGGATTCCTTTGTACAGCGGCGGGCGTCGCATTGTGAAGCCCCGTCATTTTTTTCAGCGTGTCCCGGCTCAATGCGGCCCGCAATATTTCACTCGAATTTTGTGCGGAGTGCGTGTCCGGGGTTCGGGTGCCGCTCGTGTGACGCACACCGCTCCGAACCGGGCTTTTGTAGGATCCTTCAGATCTCTACCCGCGTAGAATTTGGAGGCAGGTACGCTGAGGGAACCGCCCACGCAACACACCACCGGGAGTGCCAGTGGCACGCGTCGTAGTCGACGTCATGCTCAAGCCGGAGATCCTCGACCCGCAGGGACAGGCGGTGCAGCGTGCACTGCCCCGCCTCGGGTTCGCCGGAATCGCCGACGTCCGTCAGGGGAAGCGCTTCGAGCTGGAGGTGGAGGGACCGGTCGACGACGCCGCCCTCGCCCGCATCCATGAGATGGCCGAAACCTTCCTTGCCAACACCGTGATCGAAGACTTCGTCGTGAAGGTGGAGTCGTGACCGCACGCATCGGCGTCGTCACGTTCCCCGGAACGCTCGACGACCAGGACGCGCTGCGTGCCGCCCGCCTCGCGGGCGCCGAGCCCGTGTCGCTCTGGCACCGGGACAAGGACCTCAAGCAGGTCGACGCCGTGGTCCTGGCCGGCGGCTTCTCCTACGGCGACTACCTGCGGGCCGGAGCCATCTCCCGCTTCTCGCCGGTGATGGAGACGATCATCGAGCAGGCGAAGGCGGGCATGCCCGTCCTCGGCATCTGCAACGGCTTCCAGATCCTCACCGAGGCCCACCTGCTGCCGGGCGCGATGCTGCGCAACAACCACCTCCACTTCATCTGCCGCGACCAGAAGCTGCGGGTGGAGAACGCGGAGACCGCCTGGACCTCGGACTACACCCGGGGCCAGGAGATCGAGGTCCCGCTCAAGAACATGGACGGCCGCTACGTCGCCGACGAGCGCGTGCTCGACGAGCTGGAGGCCGAGGGGCGGGTCGCCTTCCGCTACCTGGACATGAACCCCAACGGCTCGCTGCGCGACATCGCGGGCATCACCAACGCCGCGGGCAACGTGGTCGGCCTCATGCCGCACCCGGAGCACGCCGTCGAGCCGCTGGTCGGCACCGGCAAGACGGACGGCCTCGGTTTCTTCACCTCGATCCTCAAGAAGCTGGTCAACGCCTGATGAGCCTCGACACCGTCAAGCACGCGAGCGAGACGCCGGACAGCGAGCAGCCCTGGAAGGAGCTCGGCCTCAAGGAGGACGAGTACGCGCGCATCCGCGAGATCCTCGGCCGCCGTCCCACCGGCGCCGAGCTCGCCATGTACTCCGTCATGTGGTCCGAGCACTGCTCCTACAAGAGCAGCAAGGTCCACCTGAAGCAGTTCGGCGAGAAGACCCCCGAGAACGACGCCATGCTCGTCGGCATCGGCGAGAACGCGGGCGTCGTCGACGTCGGCCAGGGGTACGCGGTCACCTTCAAGGTCGAGTCGCACAACCACCCCTCGTACATCGAGCCCTACCAGGGCGCGGCCACCGGCGTCGGCGGCATCGTCCGCGACATCCTCGCCATGGGCGCCCGCCCGGTCGCGGTCGTCGACCCGCTGCGCTTCGGCGCGGCCGACCACCCCGACACCAAGCGCGTGCTGCCCGGTGTCGTCGCCGGCATCGGCGGCTACGGCAACTGCCTGGGCCTGCCGAACATCGGCGGCGAGGTCGTCTTCGACTCCTGCTACCAGGGCAACCCGCTGGTCAACGCCGGCTGCATCGGCGTGATGAAGCACGAGGACATCCACCTCGCCAAGGCCTCCGGCCCCGGCAACAAGGTCATCCTGTACGGCGCCCGCACGGGCGGCGACGGCATCGGCGGCGTCTCGGTCCTCGCGTCCGAGACCTTCGACGACACGAAGCCCACCAAGCGCCCCGCCGTCCAGGTCGGCGACCCCTTCCAGGAGAAGCTCCTCATCGAGTGCACCCTGGAGATCTTCAAGGAGAAGCTCGTCGCGGGCATCCAGGACCTCGGCGGCGCCGGGCTCTCCTGCGCCACGTCCGAGCTGGCCTCCGCGGGCTCCGGCGGCATGCGCGTCGAGCTCGACCGCGTGCACCTGCGCGACGCGACGCTCTCGCCCGAGGAGATCCTCATGAGCGAGTCGCAGGAGCGCATGTGCGCGATCGTCGAGCCCGAGCACGTCGACCGCTTCCTGGAGATCTGCGAGAAGTGGGACGTCATCGCCACCGTCATCGGTGAGGTGACCGAGGGCGAGCGCCTGGAGATCTTCTGGCACGGCGAGCAGATCGTCGACGTGCCGCCGCGCTCCGTCGCCCACGAGGGCCCGACCTACCACCGGCCGTTCGCGCGCCCGGACTGGCAGGACGCGCTCCAGGCCGACGACGCCGGCAAGCTGCCCCGGCCGCAGAGCGGCGCCGAGCTGAAGGACCAGGTCCTCAAGCTCGTCTCCTCGCCGAACCAGGCCTCCAAGTCCTGGATCACGGACCAGTACGACCGGTTCGTGCAGGGCAACACGGTCCTGGCGCAGCCCGAGGACGCGGGCATGGTCCGCATCGACGAGGAGACCAACCTCGGCGTGGCCATGGCGACCGACGGCAACGGCCGGTACGCCAAGCTCGACCCGTACACGGGCGCGCAGCTCGCGCTGGCGGAGGCGTACCGCAACGTCGCCGCCTCCGGCGCCAAGCCGCTGGCGATCTCGGACTGCCTGAACTTCGGTTCGCCCGAGGACCCGGCCGTGATGTGGCAGTTCGCCGAGGCCACCCGTGGTCTCGCGGACGGCTGCCTGCAGCTGGGCACCCCGGTCACCGGCGGCAACGTGTCGCTGTACAACCAGACCGGTGAGGTCGCCATCCACCCGACGCCCGTCGTGGCCGTCCTCGGTGTGATCGACGACGTCAACCGCCGCACCCCGATCGCCTTCGCGGAAGAGGGCCAGCTCCTCTACCTGCTCGGCGACACCAAGGAGGAGTTCGGCGGTTCGGCCTGGTCCGAGGTGATCCACCAGCACCTCGGCGGCATGCCGCCGGCCGTGGACCTCGACCGGGAGAAGCTGCTCGGCGAGATCCTGATCTCGGCCTCGCGCGACGGCATGATCGACGCGGCGCACGACCTGTCCGACGGCGGTCTCGTGCAGGCGGTCGTCGAGTCCTGCCTGCGCGGCGGGAACGGCGCGCGCCTGGTCGTCCCGGAGGGCCTGGACGCGTTCACGTTCCTCTTCAGCGAGTCGGCCGGCCGTGCGGTCGTCGCCGTCCCGCGCAGCGAGGAGCTCCGCTTCACCGACATGTGCGGTGCGCGGGGTCTGCCGGCGACCCGGATCGGTGTCGTCGACGGTGACTCCGTCGACGTGCAGGGCGAGTTCACGCTCTCCCTGGAGGAGCTGCGCGCCGCCCACGAGGCGACGATCCCGGGCCTGCTGGCCTGATCGCTCCCGTACGGAACGGAGCCCCCGCCCGGGAAGGGCGGGGGCTCCGTGCTGTCAGCCGGTGCCCCAGAAGGAGTCCGTCTCCGTGATGTCGGCGACGCACTCGTCGATGTCGGAGATCTTGTCGCCGACGAGGGTGAAGAAGAGGCCGCCGTTCATCTCGATGCCGCGGTCGCCGCGCTCGGCGAAGAACCGGTGCGTGGCGATGACGTGGCCGCGGCCGTCCACGTAGACGCCCTTGAGGTCGACGCGTATGGTGCCGCCGCTCAGCTCGCCGAGCATCCGGTAGTAGCCGCCGATGACGTTGTCCCGCCCTTTGTAGTGCCCGGATATCTGGCTCTCGCCGGGCACGTGGTGGGTGCAGTCGCTGGTCATCAGGGAACCCAGCGTCTCCATGTCGCCGTTGCTGAACGCCTCGTAGCCCCGGCGCACCAGTGCGGCGTGGGGGTGTTCGTGGTGGGTCATGGTCCCGTCGCCTGCTTTCGCTGCGATTGGCTCCGTTCCCTCCAGTCTCGGGGCTAGCCTCGGGCCATGCCACCTGCCAAGAAGCGTGCCCGCAGTTACGACTCCGCCAGGACCAGGGCGGCCGTCCTGGCCCAGTTCCGGAACGTCCGGGAGGCGGTGACCGCGCTCGCGCCCGAGCAGCTGGACGGACCGACGCGCCTTGGGGAGTGGACGGTACGGGACCTGGCGGCGCACCTGACGATGGTGCTCGCGTCCCTGTCCCGGAAGCTCGCGGAGCCCGAGCCGGAGCGGCGGGAACTCGCCCTGGTCGACTGGCCCCTCGCCACGGCGACGGAGGCGGGGAGCATCGACGAGGACACCCGGGCGATCGATGCGGCTGACCTGCCGGCGCTGTACGCGCGGACCCTCGCGCGGTACGAGGAGGCGATCGCGTCCGCCTCCGACGAGCGGCTCGTCCCGACCCGCTTCGGAGCGATGCGGCTCGGGGACTTCCTCGTCACCCGCACCGTCGAACTCGTCGTCCACACCGACGACCTGAACGCGGCGACCGGCGCCGACGTCCCGTACGACCGCCAGGCGCTCGCCGCCTGCACCCGGCTGCTCGCCGACGCGCTCGCGGCGAAGGCGCCGGGCGGGGCGGTCGAGGTGCGGATCCCGCCGTACGCGGTGGTGCAGTGCGTGGAGGGCCCCCGGCACACCCGGGGCACCCCGCCGAACGTGGTGGAGACGGACCCGCTGACCTGGATCAGGCTCGCGACGGGCCGTACGGAGTGGGCGGCGGAACTGGACGCGGCCCATGTCGGCGCGAGCGGCGAACGCGCGGATCTGAAGGACCTCCTGCCCCTGATGGGCTAGTCGCCGGAACCGTACGGCGGGCCGTTTCGTCCCATCGGCATGTCGAAGCCACGCGCACTCGTCGTCCTGGTCCCCTTCCTGCTGCTCACCGCCTGCGGTACGGAAGGAGGGGCGGGGAGCGGCGCGGGCGCGGGAGAGCCCGATCTTCCGGTCGCCGGCACGCACTGGACGGTCGACGCCGTCACGGTCGACGGCCGCAGGTCGGCCGCGCCCGACGGGGCGCGCGTCGACTTCGAGGACGGCCGCGCCCGGGGGAACAGCGGCTGCAACACCTTCGACGCCGGTGTGGTGGTCCGGGGCGACACCCTCACGGTCTCTCCGGACGGGGTGACCGAGATCGGCTGCCCCGCCGACCGGCAGCGCTTCGAGAAGGAGCTGCTCAAGGCCTTCTCGGGTCCCCTGAAGGGGACGACGAAGGGCGACGCCCTGCGGCTCGCCTCGGCCGACGGGCGCAACAGCGTGGAGCTGACGGCAGAGGAGGAGGCTCCGCTGCGGGGCACCACGTGGAAGGTCGACGGGCTGGTCTCGGGGGACACGGCGTCCTCCCTTCCCGCCGGCAGCGGCGCCAAGGCGCGGTTCGTCCTCGGTGCCGACGGCCGGATCACCGGCAATCTCGGCTGCAACGACTTCTCCGCGACCGCCCGTGTCGACGAGAAGTCCCGGACCCTCACCGTCGGGGGCCCGGCGGCGACGACCCGGATGATGTGCACGAGCCCGCAGATGCGGCTGGAGACGAAGCTGTACGAGCTCCTCGACGGCCCGCTCGGGTATCGGCTGAACCACCGAACGCTGACCCTCACCGATGCCTCCGGCGAGGGCCTCACGGCGGCCGCGGCCGCTCGCTGAGCGGACGCCGACTGCGGCGTCCGTCACATCGCGGGGCCGCCCCGGGCCTGGTACGAGCGTCCGCTCGCCGGGGCCGGGGGGCCGGAATCCCTTACGGCGCCTGCTCCGTAGGCCCCTCCAAGCACCAATCGATCATTTCGTGCGATCGCACGAGTACCGACGGCCCCGCATTTCCTCAATTCGGACCAGTGGTCGAGCCCGTCTACACTCGGAAACGTGCCACGTGGTGACGGTCGACTCAATCACGACCTGCTTCCCGGTGAGAAGGGCCCCCAGGACGCTTGTGGCGTCTTCGGTGTCTGGGCTCCGGGTGAAGAGGTCGCAAAGCTCACGTACTTCGGGCTCTACGCCCTCCAGCATCGGGGTCAGGAATCCGCGGGAATCGCGGTCAGCAATGGCTCCCAGATCCTCGTCTTCAAGGACATGGGCCTCGTGTCCCAGGTCTTCGACGAGACCTCTCTCGGTTCCCTCCAAGGTCATATCGCGGTCGGTCACGCCCGCTACTCGACCACCGGGGCCTCCGTGTGGGAGAACGCGCAGCCGACGTTCCGGGCGACCGCCCACGGCTCGATCGCGCTCGGCCACAACGGCAACCTGGTGAACACGGCGCAGCTCGCCGAGATGGTCGCCGACCTGCCCAAGAAGGAAGGCCGCGCGACCCAGGTCGCCGCCACCAACGACACCGACCTGGTCACCGCGCTCCTCGCGGGCCAGGTGGCCGAGGACGGCACGCCGCTCACCATCGAGCAGGCGGCCGCGAAGGTCCTCCCCGACGTCCGGGGCGCCTTCTCCCTCGTCTTCATGAACGAGCACACGCTCTACGCGGCCCGTGACCCGCAGGGCATCCGCCCGCTGGTCCTCGGCCGTCTGGAGCGCGGCTGGGTGGTCGCCTCCGAGTCCGCCGCCCTCGACATCTGCGGCGCGACCTTCGTCCGCGAGGTCGAGCCGGGCGAGCTGATCGCGATCGACGAGAACGGCATCCGTACCTCGCGATTCGCGGAAGCGAAGCCCAAGGGCTGTGTCTTCGAGTACGTGTACCTGGCCCGTCCCGACACCGACATCGCCGGGCGGAACGTGTACCTCTCCCGCGTGGAGATGGGCCGCCGCCTCGCGAAGGAGGCGCCGGTCGAGGCCGACCTGGTGATAGCGACGCCGGAGTCCGGCACCCCGGCCGCCATCGGCTACGCCGAGGCCTCGGGCATCCCCTTCGGCGCCGGCCTGGTGAAGAACGCCTACGTCGGGCGCACCTTCATCCAGCCCTCCCAGACCATCCGCCAGCTGGGCATCCGGCTGAAGCTGAACCCCCTCAAGGAAGTCATCAAGGGGAAGAAGCTCGTGGTCGTCGACGACTCGATCGTCCGCGGCAACACCCAGCGCGCCCTGGTCCGGATGCTCCGCGAGGCCGGTGCGGCCGAGGTCCACATCCGGATCTCCTCGCCGCCGGTCAAGTGGCCCTGCTTCTTCGGCATCGACTTCGCGACCCGTGCGGAGCTGATCGCCAACGGGATGTCGGTCGAGGAGATCGGCAAGTCGCTGGGCGCGGACTCGCTCTCGTACATCTCCCTGGAGGGGATGATCGAGGCGACCACGATCCAGAAGCCGAACCTCTGCCGTGCCTGCTTCGACGGCGAGTACCCGATGGAGCTGCCGGACCCCGAGCTGCTCGGCAAGCAGCTCCTGGAGACCGAGCTGGCCGCGGGACCGGCCGCCACCGCGGCCTCCGACGCGCTCCGTCGCCCGTAAGACCCCGCTGCACACCCGCAGTACGACACGAAAGCTCTGAACCCATGTCTCAGACCACCGGTGCCTCCTATGCGAGTGCGGGCGTCGACATCGAAGCGGGCGACCGCGCCGTCGAGCTCATGAAGGAGTGGGTGAAGAAGACGCAGCGCCCCGAGGTCCTCGGTGGCCTCGGCGGCTTCGCCGGCCTCTTCGACGCCTCCGCCCTCAAGCGCTACGAGCGTCCGCTGCTCGCCTCGGCGACCGACGGCGTCGGCACGAAGGTCGACATCGCCCGCCAGATGGGCGTGTACGACACGATCGGCCACGACCTGGTCGCGATGGTCATGGACGACATCGTCGTCTGCGGTGCCGAGCCGCTCTTCATGACCGACTACATCTGCGTGGGCAAGGTCCACCCGGAGCGGGTCGCCGCCATCGTCAAGGGCATCGCCGAGGGCTGTGTCCTGGCCGGCTGCGCCCTGGTCGGCGGCGAGACGGCGGAGCACCCGGGCCTCCTCGGCCCGGACGACTTCGACGTCGCCGGCGCGGGCACGGGTGTCGTGGAGTACGACCGGCTGCTCGGGGCGGACCGCATCCGTACGGGGGACGCGGTCATCGCCATGGCGTCCTCGGGCCTTCACTCCAACGGGTACTCGCTCGTCCGGCACGTGGTCTTCGACCGCGCCGGCATGGCCCTCGACCAGCGGGTCGAGGAGCTCGGCCGGACGCTCGGCGAGGAGCTCCTGGAGCCCACGAAGATCTACTCGCTGGACTGCCTGGCCCTCACCCGGACCACGGACGTCCACGCCTTCAGCCACATCACGGGCGGCGGCCTCGCCGCCAACCTGGCGCGGGTGATCCCGGACGGGCTGCACGCCACGGTCGACCGCTCGACCTGGACGCCGGGCGCGATCTTCGACCTGGTCGGCAAGGCCGGTCGGGTGGAGCGCCTGGAGCTGGAGAAGACCCTCAACATGGGCGTCGGCATGATGGCCGTCGTCCCGGCCGAGTCCGTGGACGTGGCCCTGGCGACCCTGGAGGACCGCGGGGTCGAGGCCTGGGTCGCGGGCGAGATCACCGAGCGCGGGGCGCACACGACCGGCGCCGAGCTGGTCGGCGACTACGCCGGCTGAGCAGGTCGAACGGCATACGGCGGGGCGCTCCTGAGGGGCGCCCCGTCCGCGTATCCGCTTCCGCCGGGATCAGTGTGCGGACAGCACAGAAACCCGGCCGGGTGACCCCGGTCCGGGTTTCGGTGATTCAGAAGGTCAAGCGCGACGCGGGGACGTGCTCGGACCGGACTCGTCGTCCTCGTCCTCGTCGTCCGTGTTGTAGAGATCCGCGTACTGGGCGTACGGGTCGTCTTCCTCGTCGTCGTCCTCGAACGGCTCGCCATTCGGCGGCTGACTCGAAGTCGAAGCGCCCAGCTCATTGGCCAGACGCGTCAGGTCTGTCCCGCCGCTGCTGTACTTCAGCTGGCGGGCGACCTTGGTCTGCTTGGCCTTTGCCCGGCCGCGCCCCATGGCTCGACCCCCTCGGTGACGGGGCTCGTCGGCCCCAGAGTCTTGACACGCGTTCATGGTTCGGAACGGACTCTCGACAGAGAGACCGGTCCGTAGGGCTTCAACGGTACCTGTTTCCGTGGGTCTACGGTACGCCGCGCGCATCACATACCCCGGTACAGAACCTTCGAGGTGCCCTTTCCTCGCTGGTCAATCGCGATTTTAACCTCTTCTGGAGCGCCGACCCGCCGAGAGGCGTGAGCGAAGTCTCCCCGGCGACGGGTCGGCCCTCCGTGCTGCCGCGCCCGCGGGTCAGCGGCGGCGGGCGTCCGCCATCCGCTGCTCGGCGATCCGGTCGGCCGCGGCGGCCGGCGGAATGCCGTCGGCCTTCGCACGTGCGAAGATCTCCAGGGTGGTGTCGAAGATCTTCGTCGCCTTCGCCTTGCAGCGGTCGAAGTCGAAGCCGTGCAGCTCGTCGGCGACCTGGATCACGCCACCGGCGTTGACCACGTAGTCGGGCGCGTAGAGGATCCCGCGCGCCTCCAGGTCCTTCTCGATGCCCGGGTGGGCGAGCTGGTTGTTGGCCGCGCCGCAGACGATGCCCGCGGTCAGGAACGGCACGGTCTCCTCGTTCAGGGCGCCGCCCAGCGCGCAGGGCGCGTAGACGTCGAGGCCCTCGACGCGGATCAGCGCGTTCGTGTCGGCGACCACGGTGACCTGCGGGTGCTTGTCGGTGATCCGGCGCACCGACTCCTCGCGCACGTCGGTGATCACGACCTCGGCGCCGTCCTCCAGGAGGTGCTCGACCAGGTAGTGGCCGACCTTGCCGACGCCGGCGACGCCGACCTTGCGGCCGCGCAGGGTCGGGTCGCCCCAGAGGGTCTGCGCGGCGGCGCGCATGCCCTGGAAGACGCCGAAAGCGGTGAGGACGGAGGAGTCGCCGGCGCCGCCGTTCTCGGGGGAGCGGCCGGTGGTCCACTGGTTGGTGCGGGCGACGACGTCCATGTCGGCGACGTAGGTGCCGACGTCGCAGGCCGTGACGTAGCGGCCGCCGAGGGAGGCGACGAAGCGGCCGTAGGCGAGGAGGAGCTCCTCGGTCTTGATCAGCTCCGGGTCGCCGATGATGACGGCCTTGCCGCCGCCCAGGTCGAGTCCGGCCATGGCGTTCTTGTACGACATGCCGCGCGACAGGTTGAGCGCGTCGGCGATCGCCTCGGCCTCGGTGGCGTACGGGTAGAAGCGGGTGCCGCCGAGGGCGGGGCCCAGGGCGGTGGAGTGGAGGGCGATGACGGCCTTGAGGCCGGTGGCGCGGTCCTGGCAGAGGACGACCTGCTCGTGGCCACCCTGCTCCGAGTGGAACAGGGTGTTCAGTACGTCGCCAGGAACGCCGGTCACATCGGTCACGGTGGTGACTCCCAAGTACGAAGCGGCGGTTGCGGCCCTCCCTGTGGGTGGGGGAGGACCAGTTCGGCAAGAGAGTAAGTCCTACCTGTGCGTAGATCGGCCGCAGTGCCGAGGATCACCCCCTCCGGGGGAACCTCCGTGGAAGGATTTGCGACATGTCGGTCGCCTCCACGGTCCCCGTTCCCTACGCGTCCTATCTGCGGGTGTACGAGCCGCTGGCCGCGTTCCCCGAGCCGGAGCGGTCCCACTGGGCGCGGTACGCGCGCCGGCCGCGCGTCCCGGGGGCGCAGGAGGAGCTGCGCCGCTCGCTCGCGGACCTGCTGCCGACGCCGCCGGTGCCGGTGCCGGTCCACGAGAGCGGGGAGGCCTTCGTCGCGCACCTGGACGGGGTGGTGGTGATCTGCCCGTGGCGGACCCGGCTGCGCGGCTGGCTGGCGATGGAGGAGCTGGCGGCCGGCCCGTACCCGGCGGCGGTGCTCGACGCGATGCTGCCGCCGGTGGTGCGCGCCCAGGTGGCGAGCGACTACGAGCGCTGGCTGAGCCGGAACCCGGACGCGCGGCCGTGGATCCGTACGGGGGTCTGGCAGGTGCCGCTGCGCTGGTTCGCGCTCTTCGGGGACGAGGACCGGGAGTACGAGCCGGGAGACCCCGGAAGCACGGTCGCGGGCCGGGCGCCGGTGCTGCGCTACCGGACGACGATGGCCCAGGCGCGGCGGCGGCTCGCGCGGGCGCTCAAGGCGCTGCGGGAGTCGATCGACGACGGTCCGATGACGCGGGGTCTGATCGAGGTGGGGCGCTGGCTGGAGGAGTTCCATCCGCGGGCGCTCGTGGAGCTGGACTTCGGCGGTCTGGTGCACGTGGTGCCGGCCGGGTGGCTGGCGGAGGACCGGTCGGCGGCCCAGCTGGCGGAGGGGATCGCCGCGCTGCGGGACGGGGACGGCGAGGCGGCGAGCGAGGTGTACGGGCGGCTCGCGGAGCGCTGGCGGACCGTCAGGGACCTGCGTTTCGCGAACTGACACCAGTCGGACAAGTTCGTCAGGTCGGTATCGACAAGACATGTCCGGCGGGTGTAAATGATCTTCGAGGCTGTGGCTGGTTTCGATGGCCGGATGATGTCCGTTCGGCCGGCCGGGGCTTTCGTACCGGTGGTGCGAGGACGTTGGTCCTGATCCGGGCCTTTGGCTCAAGCGTGACGGACAGCACGTAACGCACCCTTGCGCCCATCGCCCACCCTCGTGCCAAAATAGGACAAGGAGTCCGGGGAGGGTTCCTTCCGCCCAAGTTCGGGCGGAACGCTCAGCATTGCACTCTATGGGGGGTCTGAGGACTCCTGATCGCTCTGTGACTGATCGTCACAGTGGCGTGACTGTCCGTTATGGCATGGTCAGTCGACTTCTGCCGCTGATGAACACCTGCGAGGGCAATTCCATCGGTTTGGCCGACGCGGCTGGACGGATGGTGTAGTTGTAGTGCCGAGGACAAGCCGTTCGTCCTATAACCGACTCGACCCGCTTCTGCCATTTCGGGCATGGCGGGTCAAGGTGCAGAATTTAGAGGAAAGAACCGAGATAGGTTCGGTTCTCCCGAGGAGGCCGCTCATGACCGCTCGCACCCCTGATGCCGAGCCGCTGCTGACCCCCGCCGAGGTTGCCACGATGTTCCGCGTGGACCCGAAGACGGTTACCCGTTGGGCGAAGGCGGGCAAGCTCACGTCCATCCGCACCCTGGGTGGGCACCGCCGGTACCGCGAGGCCGAGGTTCGCGCCCTGCTGGCGGGCATTCCGCAGCAGCGCAGCGAGGCCTGAGGTCGCGCAGAACCCTGCAGCACCCTGCAACACCCCGTAACACCGGGCCCTTCCGGATCCCCCAATCCGGTCGCCCACCCCTAGCACTGCCGACGGGCTCCTGCCCCAACAGGTCTCCGTCAACGATCGCGCTGGACTCCGCCGGGTCCAGCGCGATCTTTTTGTGCCCGGCGCCACACTCCCTCCGGGGTGGGACCCTCCAGGGTGGTGCAATTGCACATATTAAATCCGGGCGGTGTAGGGAGGGTGTAAGTGCAGGGGTTTCTGAAACTCCTTCAGTGACTCCCGTCACACCGGCGAAGTCTTGCCAAAGAACAGCCTCTCACTTCGCGGAACGCCCCCAACCCGCCGTTGGTCATGGGTCGGTGGGGCTTTCGTCCTCGACGGCGTCCGCCGGCTCTGCCGGCTCTGCCGGCTCCTCCGGCTCCTCCGGCTCCTCCGGCTCCTCCGGCTCCTCCGGTTCCGGGACCTCCATGGCGAGCCGCAGGAGGCGATGGCAGACCGGGCACTGCCGGGTGAGGTGTCCGTACCGCGACGCGGCCGCCAGATGGGCGCGCAGCAGCGCGCGAGTGTCATGCCGTGCTGCGGACGCCGCGGCCATGCGCGACCACCTCCGGTGTGGGCCCCCGATTCCCTGATGTCCGGGGTACCGGCGGGCGCGCGACCCCGTCAAGACACGGGAACACAACGAAGGCCCGCATCTCACGATGCGGGCCTTCGTAGAGGCGATCCTGACGGGACTTGAACCCGCGACCTCCACCTTGACAGGGTGGCGAGCTAACCAACTGCTCCACAGGACCTTGGCTGCGAGACAAGACTGTACAGCAGGTCAGGGGGTCTGGTCGAACTCACCGACGGCGAGGTCCCGCTCACGGGACCTCCACCTCCTACGGAGCCGCCGCGTCGATCGCCTTCACGATCCGCTTGTCCGAGATCGGGTACGCCGTCCCCAGCGCGTGGGCGAAGTAGCTCACCCGCAGCTCCTCGATCATCCAGCGGATGTCGGTGACCTCGGCCGGCACCGGACGCCCCTTCGGAAGCTGCTCCAGGAGCCAGGCGTACTCGTCCTGCATCTCCCGGACCTTCTCCATCCGGGTGGTGTCCCGCTGGACGCCCGTCGGCATCTGCTGGAGCCGCCGGTCCACCGCCACCAGGTAGCGCATCAGGTCCGGCAGCCGCTTCAGCCCCGTACGGGTGACGAAGCCGGCCGGCATCAGCCAGGCGAGCTGCGCCCGCACGTCGGTCAGGTTGTCGATCAGCGCCAGGCTGTTCGTCGCCTTCAGCCGGCGCTCGCACGCCTGCCAGGCCGCCAGGATCTGCTGGACCTGGCCCACCGTCCGCACCGTCGCGTCGACGAGGTCCGCGCGGACCTTGTCGTACAGCTTCCGGAAGGACTCCTCGTCCCAGGCCGGGCCGCCGTGGTCCGCGATCAGCTTGTCGGCGGCGGCGGTGGCGCAGTCGTCGAAGAGCGCCTGGATCGAGCCGTGCGGATTCGACGACAGGGCCAGCTTCTGCTGGTTGGTCAGCTTCTCCGAGGCGAACTTCGCCGGGTTTACCGGGATGTTCAGCATGATCAGCTTCCGGGTGCCCCGCCACATCGCCTGCGCCTGCTCGGCCTCCGAGTCGAAGAGCCGCACGGCCACGGAGTCGCCCTCGTCGACCAGCGCCGGGTACGCCTTGACCGGCTGGCCGCCCCGCTTGGTCTCGAAGACCTTCGTGAGCGTCCCGATCGTCCAGTCCTTCAGCCCCGCGCGCTCCAGGGAGGGACCGGAGCCGTCCGGGCCCGCCGTGGCCGCCTGGGCGGCCTTGGAGAGCGCCTGACGGGCCTTGGGGCGCAGCTTCAGCCGCAGCGCCTCCAGGTCCTTGTCCTCGGCCAGCTTGCGGCGCCGCTCGTCGACGATCCGGAAGGTCACCTTGAGGTGCTCGGGGACCTTCGCCCAGTCGAAGTCCTCGGCCGTCACCGGGACGCCGACCATCCGCTGGAGCTCCCGGGCGAGCGCGCCCGTCAGCGGCTCCTGGACGGGGACCACGGAGTCGAGGAAGCGGGTCGCGAAGTTCGGCGCCGGGACGTAGTGGCGGCGGATCGGCTTCGGCAGGGAGCGGATCAGCTCCGTGACGACCTCCGCGCGCAGCCCCGGGATCTGCCACTCGAAGCCCTCGTCGGTGACCTGGTTGAGCACCTGGAGCGGCACGTGGACGGTCACGCCGTCCGCGTCCGCGCCCGGCTCGAACTGGTACGTCACCCGGAACTTCAGCGCGCCCTGCCGCCACGAGTCCGGGTAGTCGTCCTTGGTGACCGCCCCCGCCTTCTCGTTGATGAGCATCTCGCGCTCGAAGTCGAGGAACTCCGGCTCCTCGCGGCGCTTGTGCTTCCACCAGGAGTCGAAGTGGGCACCGGACACGACGTGTTCGGGGACGCGCTTGTCGTAGAAGTCGAAGAGCGTCTCGTCGTCGACGAGGATGTCCCGGCGCCGGGCCCGGTGCTCCAGCTCCTCGACCTCGGTGAGGAGCTTGCGGTTGTCCGCGAAGAACTTGTGGTGCGTGCGCCAGTCGCCCTCGACGAGCGCGTTCCGGATGAACAGGTCGCGGGAGACCTCCGGGTCGATCCGCCCGTAGTTCACCTTGCGGTCGGCGACGATCGGGACGCCGTACAGCGTCACCTTCTCGAAGGCCATCACCGCCGCCTGGTCCTTCTCCCAGTGCGGCTCGCTGTACGTCTTCTTCACCAGGTGCTGCGCGAGCGGCTCGATCCACTCGGGCTCGATCCGGGCGTTGACCCGGGCCCAGAGCCGCGAGGTCTCCACCAGCTCGGCGGACATCACGAAGCGCGGGGGCTTCTTGAAGAGCGCGGAGCCGGGGAAGATCGCGAACTTGGCGTTGCGGGCACCCAGGTACTCGTTCCGGCCGCCCTCGCGCTTCGGGTCCCGGCCGCCGTCCTTGCTCTCCTTCACGTCCTTCAGACCGACGTGGGAGAGCAGACCGGCGAGCAGGGAGACGTGCACGGACTGCTCCGGCGCGTCCTCCTCGTTCAGGTGGATGCCCATCTGCTTGGCGACCGTCCGCAGCTGGGCGTAGATGTCCTGCCACTCGCGGATGCGCAGGAAGTTCAGGTACTCCTGCTTGCACATCCGGCGGAAGGAGCTGGAACCGCGCTCCTTCTGCTGCTCGCGGACGTACCGCCACAGGTTGAGGAAGGCGAGGAAGTCGCTCGTCTCGTCCTTGAAGCGGGCGTGCAGCTGGTCGGCCTGCGCCTGCTTCTCCGCCGGCCGCTCGCGCGGGTCCTGGATGGACAGCGCCGCCGCGATCACCATGACCTCGCGGACGCAGCCGTTCTTGTCGGCCTCCAGGACCATCCGGGCCAGCCGCGGGTCCACCGGCAGCTGGGACAGCTTCCGGCCCTGCTGGGTGAGCCGCTTCTTCGGGTCCTTCTCCGCCGGGTCGATCGCCCCGAGCTCCTGGAGGAGCTGCACGCCGTCCCGGATGTTCCGGTGGTCCGGCGGGTCGATGAAGGGGAACTTCTCGATGTCGCCGAGGCCGGCCGCGGTCATCTGGAGGATGACGGAGGCCAGGTTCGTACGGAGGATCTCCGCGTCCGTGAACTCGGGGCGGGTGAGGAAGTCGTCCTCGGAGTACAGCCGGATGCAGATGCCGTCCGACGTACGGCCGCAGCGGCCCTTGCGCTGGTTGGCGCTGGCCTGGCTGACCGGCTCGATCGGCAGCCGCTGCACCTTGGTCCGGTGCGAGTAGCGGGAGATGCGGGCGGTGCCCGGGTCGATCACGTACTTGATGCCGGGGACGGTCAGGGAGGTCTCGGCGACGTTCGTCGCGAGGACGATCCGGCGGCCGGAGTGCGCCTGGAAGACCCGGTGCTGCTCGGCGTGGGACAGCCGGGCGTACAGCGGCAGGATCTCGGTGTTGAAGAGCTTCTTCTTGAGCAGCGCGTCCGCGGTGTCGCGGATCTCGCGCTCGCCGGAGAGGAAGACCAGGACGTCGCCCGGTCCCTCCTTCTGCAGCTCGTCGACGGCGTCGCAGATCGCGGTGATCTGGTCCCGGTCGGACTCCTCGGAGTCCTCTTCGAGGAGCGGGCGGTAGCGGACCTCGACCGGGTACGTACGGCCGGAGACCTCGACGATCGGGGCGTCGCCGAAGTGGCGGGAGAAGCGCTCCGGGTCGATCGTCGCCGAGGTGATGACGACCTTGAGGTCGGGGCGCTTCGGCAGCAGCTGGGCCAGGTAGCCGAGCAGGAAGTCGATGTTGAGGGACCGCTCGTGGGCCTCGTCGATGATGATCGTGTCGTACGCGCGCAGCTCGCGGTCCGTCTGGATCTCGGCGAGCAGGATGCCGTCCGTCATCAGCTTCACGAAGGTCGCGTCGGGGTTCACCTGGTCGGTGAAGCGGACCTTCCAGCCGACGGCCTCGCCGAGGGGTGTGCGGAGCTCCTCCGCCACGCGCTCGGCGACCGTGCGGGCGGCGATCCGGCGGGGCTGGGTGTGCCCGATCATGCCCCGGACGCCCCGGCCCAGCTCCAGACAGATCTTCGGGATCTGCGTGGTCTTTCCGGAGCCCGTCTCACCGGCGACGATCACGACCTGGTGGTCGCGTATCGCCTCCAGGATCTCGTCCTTCTTCTGGGAGACGGGCAGCTGTTCGGGGTACGTGACCGCGGGCACGCGGGCGGCGCGCCCGTCGACGCGCTCCTTGGCCTTGGCCGCCTCGGCGGCGATCTCGTCCAGGACGGCCGCGCGGGCCTCGGGCTTGCGGATGCGGCGGGCGCCTTCGAGACGGCGGCCGAGCCGGTGGGAGTCCCGCAGCGAGACCTCGGCCAGGACGGACTGGAGGGCGGCGAAGGAAGTAGACATACGGGATCCAGGATCGCACCTGCGGACGAGAAGCGGCGAACCCATTTACGAAGGGGGGCGGGCGGCGGTGCGTAGTATTTCGGGCATCTGGCCCGGACCGGAGAGGTTTCGCATGTTCCGCACCACCCGCGCGCCGGCGGCGTTCGCCGCGCTCCTGGGGCTGGTGCTCTCCTTTCTGATCTGCGGCGCCTCCGCTCCGGACGGTACGGCTCCGGTCTTCGGTACGGCCTCGGGCCCGGCCCCGGTCGTCGCCACGGCCCCGGTCGTCGCTGCGGCCCCGGTCGTCCTCGGTGCCGCCGTGCCCGTGCCCGGCTGCGACCCGGGCCGTGCCGTCGACGAGGGGGCCGCGAGCCCCGCCGTACCGCCGCGTGCGCACGGCTTCGCCGAGCTGCTGCCGGCCCTGGCCGCCGACCGGGCGACGCCTGCGGTCCGGGGGCCGGACGCGGTCGGCCCGGCCGCGCAGCCGGGCCGGGAGCCACCCGCGCGCGTGTCCCCGTCTCCTGCGGAGCTGTCGGTCATGAGGGTGTAGACGGACGGTTCGCCCCCCCGTCGCCCTCACCCTTCCGACTCCTCAGGAGCGCTTCCGCATGCCCGAGTCCAAGCCCATCGCGATCATCTCCGGGGTCGCGGCCGCCGCCGTGCTGCTCGGCGTCGTCTCGTACACCGCCACCAAGCCCTCGTCCCCCGGCGCCTCCGGCTCCTCGGCCGTCGCCGAGGTCTCCGCCGACCCCTCCGCCGGCGTCTACGCCGAACTGGAGGCGTACGCCCGCCGCGACGCCTCCGACAAGCTCGCCCTCGGCCGCGTCGACGCGCCCGTCGTGCTCATCGAGTACGCCGACTTCAAGTGCGGCTACTGCGGGAAGTTCGCCCGCGACACCGAGCCCGTCCTGGTGAAGAAGTACGTCGAGAACGGCACCCTGCGCATCGAGTGGCGGAACTTCCCGATCTTCGGCGAGGAGTCGGAGACCGTCGCCCGCGCCTCCTGGGCGGCCGGGCAGCAGGGCCGGTTCTGGGAGTTCCACGAGGCCGCCTACGCCGAGGGCGCCAAGGAGAAGGGCTTCGGGAAGGAGCGGCTGACCGCCCTCGCGACCGAGGCCGGCGTGCCCGACCTCGCGCGGTTCGCCGAGGACGGTGACAGCGCGGCCGCCCGGGAGGCCGTACGGAAGGACCAGGAGCAGGGGTACGAGCTCGGCGCCTCCTCCACCCCGTCGTTCCTGATCAACGGCCGGCCGATCGCGGGCGCCCAGCCCCTGGAGACCTTCACCCAGGCCATCGAGGCGGCCGCGAAGACGGCCAAGGCCCGCCGGTGACCTCCGGCATCGGCTACTTCGCCGCCTTCCTCGGTGGTCTCCTCGCCCTGCTCAGCCCGTGCAGCGCCCTGCTCCTGCCCGCCTTCTTCGCGTACTCGATCGACACGCGCGCGAAGCTCGTGGCCAGGACCGGCATCCTCTACGCGGGCCTGGCGACCACCCTCGTCCCGCTCGGCGCGGCCGGCTCCCTCGCCGGCCGGTTCTTCTACGGCCACCGGGACCTGCTCGTCACCGCCGGCGGCTGGCTGATCATCGGCCTCGGCGTCCTCCAGGTCCTCGGCCTCGGCTTCGCCTCCCGCCGGATCGCCGGGGCGAGCGGCCGGATCCGGCCCACCTCGGCGCTCTCCGTCTACGCCCTCGGCCTGGTCTACGGCCTCGCGGGCTTCTGTGCGGGTCCGATCCTGGGCAGCGTCCTGACGGTGGCGGCGCTGAGCGGCAGCCCGGCGTACGGCGGACTGCTCCTGGCCGTGTACGCGCTCGGCATGGCCGTCCCGCTGTTCGTCCTGGCGCTGCTCTGGGACCGGTACGAGCTGGGCCGGCGGCGCTGGCTGCGCGGCCGACCGCTCCGCATCGGCCGCTTCGAGGTCCACTCCACCTCGCTGCTCTCGGGCCTCTTCTTCATCGCCCTCGGCACCCTCTTCCTGATCTTCGACGGGACGACCGCGCTGCCGGGCCTGCTCTCGGTGGACGACTCCTTCGCCGTGGAGGAGCGGGTCGCCTCGCTGGGCCGTTCGGTGCCGGACTGGGCGCTGCTCGTCGCGGTCGTGACCGGGGTGGCGGCGGTGTTCGCGGTGCGGGGCCGCAGGGCGCGGCGGCGCGAGGAGGTCTGAGCCGTACGGGGGAGGGGCCCGCGCCCCTTCCCCGTACGGTCGCGCTCCCCGGGGAACGAAGAAGGCCCCGTTCTTTCGAACGGGGCCTTCATTCTGTGGCTGGGGCCGGGGTCGAACCGGCGACCTATCGCTTTTCAGGCGATCGCTCGTACCAACTGAGCTACCCAGCCACGAGGCCGTTCCCGACCTCAGCGATCCTGACGGGACTTGAACCCGCGACCTCCACCTTGACAGGGTGGCGAGCTAACCAACTGCTCCACAGGACCTTGCTTCGTGCGATCACTAGTCTCGCACACGGTAATGCGTGCCCCCAACGGGATTCGAACCCGTGCTACCGCCTTGAAAGGGCGGCGTCCTGGGCCACTAGACGATGAGGGCTAGAGGCTCACCTGCGCACTTCTCAGTGCGTCGGGGACGTGAGAAGCATATGGGATGCCGGCCGCTATCGCCAAAACGGTTTCCGACCGGGGGAGAATGGGCCCGTGCTGGAGATGACGCGCGAGGAGTTCGAGGAGCTCGTCGCCGAGGCCCTGGACCGGATTCCGCCTGAGCTGACACGGCTCATGGACAACGTCGCCGTGTTCGTGGAGGACGAGCCCTCCCCGGACGATCCCGAGCTGCTCGGGCTCTACGAGGGGACGCCGCTGACCGAGCGCGGCGAGTGGTACGCCGGGGTGCTGCCCGACCGGATCACGATCTACCGGGGGCCGACGCTGCGGATGTGCGAGTCGCGCGAGGACGTGGTCGAGGAGACCGAGATCACCGTCGTGCACGAGATCGCCCACCACTTCGGCATCGACGACGACCGGCTGCACGCGCTCGGCTACGGCTGAGCGGGGCGGGGGCGCGAGCGGCGCGGGCCGTGGCCGGATCGGGTGGCTTCGGCCGGATCGGGTGGCGTGGGTCGTGGCCGGATCGGGTGGCTTCGGCCGGATCGGGCGGCCGTGCGGGGGCCGTGTCCCTTGTGGTGCCTGGGGAGTTGGGCAGTGCGACGCGTTCCGTTCCTGCCTGTTGTGTCCTGGAGGTGCCCCCGTGCGCCATTTGCCCACCCCGGTGAGATGGGCCGCCACCGCGCTGGCCGTCGCGGCCTGTGCCGGTCTGAGCGGCTGTATGAGTGTGAGTGACGAGGGGGCGAAGCCGACGCCGGGCGCGTCCGGGGGGAAGCACGGCGCGGCGGCCGAGAGCGACGGTGGCGGCGGTGCCCAGGGCGGGGACGGCGGGTCCTGGAACGGCAGGCCGGAGAAGGGCGGGCCGGCCCCGGCCGGCGCGGGCAAGGCGTCCCCGGTCCCGAGCGGCTCGCCGTCGGGCACGGCGAAACCCTCGCCGGGCGCGGTGCTGCCGGTGGAGGGCCCCGGCGGACCCGGAGGGCCGTCGAAGTCGCAGCCGGCGGGCGGCGGCCACGAGGCCACGGGCGGCGGCTCCGGCGGGGGCGGAGGGAACGGCGGCGACGGGGGCAGTGGCGGCGGGGGGAACGGCGGCGGTGGCGGAGGCGCCGGAGGCCAGGACGGCGGCGGGCCCACGCCCACGCCCGAGCCGACCCCGCCGGGCCCCGAGCCGACGCCCGAGCCGACCGCCGAGCCGACGCCCGAGCCGACCCCGGAGCCGACCTCCAACCCCACCGATCCGCCGAGCTCCGGAACCGACACCCAGATGGGTGCGATGCGGGCGGCGGACGGGCCGGGAGCGCCCCCGGAGCCGGCCGCGTCCCCGCAGGTCGGGCCGGTGTGACGTAGTCCGATTTGCCACAGGTGGGGGAGGGTGCGTATGGTGGTAGATCGTTTGATCCCATTGCCCGGCGCCGACACAGAAGAGCGCCGTGTGGCGCGTACTCTCCCTAGCCGTGGCTGACCGCATTGAGGCGGTCGTTTGCGAAATCACGGAGTTGACGGGCGCGTGCCGAGACTCCGGAAGGTTTCGCATTTCGCATGTCCATTTTCAGTTCTGACCACGCCGTCATGCCCGAGAACGACGAGATCGTCGAGGCCGTAGAGGCCACCGAGACCGTCGCGATCGTCGAGGCCACCGAGCTCGACGAGATCGAGGGCGACGACACCGGCGCCGAGGCCTCCGTCGAGGAGCCCGCCGAGCCCACCCTCACCTTCGGCGACCTCGGTCTGCCCGAGGGCGTCGTGCGCAAGCTCGCGCAGAACGGCGTCACCACCCCCTTCCCGATCCAGGCGGCGACCATCCCGGACGCCCTGGCCGGCAAGGACATCCTCGGCCGCGGCCGCACCGGCTCCGGCAAGACCCTCTCCTTCGGTCTGCCGCTGCTCGCCACCCTGGCGGACGGCCACACCGAGAAGAAGAAGCCCCGCGGCGTCATCCTCACCCCGACCCGTGAGCTCGCGATGCAGGTCGCGGACGCCCTCCAGCCCTACGGCGACGTGCTCGGCCTCAAGATGAAGGTCGTCTGCGGCGGTACGTCCATGGGCAACCAGATCTACGCCCTGGAGCGCGGCGTCGACATCCTCGTCGCCACCCCGGGCCGTCTGCGCGACATCATCAACCGCGGCGCCTGCTCCCTGGAGCAGGTCCAGATCGCCGTCCTCGACGAGGCCGACCAGATGGCCGACCTGGGCTTCCTGCCCGAGGTCACCGAGCTGCTCGACCAGGTCCCGGTCGGCGGCCAGCGCCTCCTCTTCTCCGCCACCCTGGAGAACGAGATCGACAGCCTGGTCAAGCGCTACCTGGTGAACCCGGTCACGCACGAGGTCGACCCGTCCGCCGGTGCCGTCACCACCATGACCCACCACGTCCTCGTCGTGAAGCCGAAGGACAAGGCCCCGGTCACCGCCGCCATCGCCGCGCGCAAGGGCCGCACGATCATCTTCGTCCGCACCCAGCTGGGCGCGGACCGCATCGCCGAGCAGCTGCGCGAGTCCGGTGTGAAGGCCGACGCCCTGCACGGCGGCATGACCCAGGGCGCCCGCACGCGCACCCTGGCCGACTTCAAGGACGGCTACGTCAACGCGCTCGTCGCGACCGACGTCGCCGCCCGAGGCATCCACGTCGACGGCATCGACCTGGTCCTGAACGTGGACCCGGCCGGCGACCACAAGGACTACCTGCACCGCTCGGGCCGCACCGCCCGTGCCGGCCGCTCCGGCGTCGTGGTCTCCCTGGCCCTGCCGCACCAGCGCCGCCAGATCTTCCGCCTGATGGAGGACGCGGGCGTCGACGCCTCGCGCCACATCGTCGGCGGCGCCGGCGCCTTCGACCCGGAGGTCGCCGAGATCACCGGCGCCCGTTCGCTGACCGAGGTCCAGGCCGACTCCGCGAACAACGCGGCCAAGCAGGCCGAGCGCGAGGTCGCCGACCTGACTAAGCAGCTGGAGCGCCTCCAGCGCCGTGCCGTCGAGCTCCGCGAGGAGGCCGACCGCCTGGTCGCCCGCGCCGCCCGTGAGCGCGGCGAGGACCCGGAGGCCGCCGTCGCCGAGGTGACCGAGGCCGCCGAGGCCGAGGTCGCGGCCGCCGCCGTCGAGGCCGAGCGCGCCGCGAAGGCCGAGGAGCGCCGCGAGGAGCGTTCGACCTTCCGCGACGAGCGGGGCAACTTCGAGCGCCGTGACCGCGGTGACCGCGGTGGCTTCAACCGTGACGACCGCGGCGACCGCGGTGGCTTCCGTGGCGGCGACCGTGGTGGCTTCCGCCGCGACAACGACCGTCCGTCCGGTGGTTTCCGCCGCGACGACCGTCCGTCGGGCGGCTTCAACCGCGACGACCGCGGCGGCCGTTCCTTCGAGCGTCGTGACAACGACCGTCCGTCCGGCGGCTTCCGTCGTGACGACCGCCCCTCGGGCGGCTTCAACCGCGACGACCGCGGTGGCGACCGTGGTGGCTTCCGCCGCGACAACGACCGTCCGTCCGGTGGTTTCCGTCGTGACGACCGTCCGTCGGGCGGCTTCAACCGCGACGACCGCGGCGGCCGTTCCTTCGAGCGTCGTGACAACGACCGTCCGTCCGGCGGCTTCCGCCGCGACGACCGCCCCTCCGGTGGTTTCCGTCGTGACGACCGTCCGTCGGGCGGCTTCAACCGCGACGACCGCGGCGGCCACCGTGGCAGCGACCGTCCGTTCAACCGCGACCGTCGCGACGACCGCCCCGCCGGCGGCTTCCGCTCGGGCGGCGACCGCCCGTACGGCCGTCGTGACGACCACCGCGGCAGCACCGGCTCGACCGGCGGCTCCTTCGGCCGTCGCGACGACAAGCCGCGCTGGAAGCGCAACGGCTGACATCGCCTGATCCCCTGAGCCAGGGCCCGTACGAGCACTCCGGTGCCGGTACGGGCCCTGTCTCGTACCGGCACCCCGCACATCGGCCTTCCCGCCACGCCCGAGGCACGGCCGGTGTCGGATACCCGATCGGTTCCCGGCCCCTCTCGGGCTATGCTGCTCGGGTGTGCTTGTCCACGGGCCGTTAGCTCAATTGGCAGAGCAGTGGACTTTTAATCCATTGGTTGTGGGTTCGAGTCCCACACGGCCTACCGAGGGCGAGGGAGGGGAAGCCCTCCCACCTGCTGTGAAGCGCCCCACCCGGTTCCGACCGGGTGGGGCGCTTCGTCGTTCGGGGGGATCGTGCGTGAGCGGGGCTCGTGCGTGAGCGGACGGTCCGACCGGCCCGGCCGAGTCGTCCGGCACCCGGGCGACGCGGGCCCGGCCCGACGGCCGGTGCCGCTCGCCGGTTCCTGACGGGAACACAGGAGATCATGGGCGGACCGACCGGGGAAGGCACAGGGGCAGGGGAACCATGGTCACGATCCACTCATCCGCGTTGGACGGAGTCGCCCGCAATCCGGCGCTCCCCACACCGCTGCTGCTGCGCCTGCTCGCCTTCGACGGCGGCGGTGACGGTCCGCCCCGTCACGCCCTCCAGCGGGCCGGACTCCCCGAGGCGGCCGTCGCGGTGATCCTGGCCCACCCGAACCCGGGCACCCGGATCGACTTCGCGATGAGCGCCAGGGCCGAGCCCGCACAGCGGGCCCGGCTCGTGGACGACCCCTCGCCCAAGGTGCGGGCCGCTCTCGCGTACGGACCCGAGTGGCACCTCCCGCGGACGACGGTCGCGCCGCTGCCGGACGCCGTGTGCGCCCGGCTGGTCGACGACCCCGACCCTTCCGTACGCGCGGCCCTGCTGGACTCGCCCCATCTGGTGCCGTCGTTCTCGGCCTCGCTGGCTACGCACCACGATCCTGCGGCGCGCCTGGCCGCGGTGCGCGCATGGGAGATCCTGCCGCCGTACGAGCGGTCGGCGCTGCTGGCCGACCCGGACCCCGAGGTACGGCGGGCCGCCGCGCTGTGGGAGTGCCGACGGGACGCACGCGTCACCGCCGAACTCCTCCGCGATCCGGAGTCCGCCGCCGAGGCGTTGCGCCGCGGGCTCCTCGACCGCGCCGCCGCCGAACGGTGCGTCACCGAGCGGACGCACCTGGCCGCCCTCGCCGCGAACCCGTCGCTTCCCGCCGACCTCGTGGCGCGGCTCGCTGCCGACCCCGACGAGGCCGTACGGTTCGCGGTCTCCCTCAGGCCCGAGTTGGACGACACGCGGCGCATGGCGATCGACTTCACGGTCGGGGACTTCGACAGGGGGGACGGCGTGCAGTGGGTACGGGACGGGCTTGCCGATCCCGGGGTGCTGCGTCGGGCCGCGTCCTCCGCCCACCCGCTGCTCCGGCGCGCCGCCGCTCAGAGCCCCCACCTCCCGCCCGACTCGCTGCGTCTGCTCGCGCGCGTCGAGGACCCGGTGCTGGAGGACCTTCTGGGCGTTCACCACCCCGACACCCCGGAGGAGGTCCTGATGCGTGTGTTCGCGCGGCTGGGTGGGACGTTCTCCGCCTGGATGGCGGAGACGCACCCCCGCTTTCCCCGCGAGGGTCTCGCCGCGCGCTACGCGGACCACCCGGACGGGAACTATCGCCGGCTGGCCGTCCGGGACCCGGCCGCCACGCCCGAGCTGATCGAACGGCTCAGCCATGACCCCGCGGCCTGGACGCGTCAGGCGGCGGCCGGCGACCCCCGCCTCCCGCTCCACCGGCTCCGCGAGGCCCTCCACGTCCCCGAACTGGCCTCCAGCGCGGGTGCCAACCCGGCGCTCCCCGAGGACGAGATGGCAGCCGTCCTGGACCGGGCCGGCGTTCCTGCCTGACCGTTGAACAGAACCGCCCCGCTCCCCTACGGGTCGGCCGGGGCCATGGGACGCCGCGTCGTTCGAAGGTGAGGGGCAATGGCCGCAATCGTCTTCTTCCGGAAGGTCTCCGAGGACGGGGAGCTGGTCCGCTACGCGTTCGGAGACGATCCGGACGGCTTTTCGCGGCACCTGACCATGGACAGGGAATCCCGCACCTCGTCGGCTGACGACGGCCGGACGGACTACTCGTTCGCCAAGGCGTCCCGGAAGATCAACGCCATGCGCGAGGAGCGGGGCCAGTGGCCGGACCGCGGCATGAGCGTGAGCTGACCGACCCGTCGCGCCGGCGGGCGAGGGCCTCACCGACGAGGCGGTGGTCACGGTGCCGGCGCGCGGAGGACCGGCTGTCGGGGAGTCGTCGGGCGTCTGAGAACCTTCCCCGGGTTCCTGCCGTCCTGTTCCCCGGGGGCTCTCACCTCCGAACGGGCCCGTCCCGGGGGCGGGTAGGGAGAGCGTGGGGAAACGTGGACGCGGAGTGCGGAGGTGGGGTCGGTGACGGCGAGCGGTTCCGGTGATCCGGCGGGGGAGGCCCAGCGGCTGGCCCGCTGGGCGCTGATCGCCATGGCGGTCGCGGGCGTGGCCCTGCTGGCCGCGCTCGGCAGCGGTCCGCTGGTCCTGTTGAGCGGGATCGTGGGGCTCGCGGCCTCGGCCGTCGGCGTCTGGTGGTTCCTCGCGCACCGCGGGCCGCTGCGGCTGCTCGGCGCGGTGCTCGCGGTGGCCGCGCCCCTCGCGACCCTCTACCTGTACGTCGTCGGGGGCGTCTGGGTGAACGCCCTCGTGGCCCTGGGACTGTGGGGCGTGGCGCTGTCCTGCGCCCGGTCAGCCCTGCGCCGGCCGGAGGACGAGCGGGACGCGCTGATGCGGGGCGAGTCCGTCCCCCCGCCCCGCCGGCCCGTCCTGATCATGAACCCGAAGTCCGGCGGCGGGAAGGTCGAGCGGTTCCGGCTCGTCGAGCGGGCGGAGGCGCTCGGCGCCCGGGTGATCCTGCTCGATCCGTCCGCGCCGGCCGATGTCGCCGGCCTCGCGCGCAAGGCCGTGGCGGAGGGCGCCGATCTGCTCGGGGTGGCCGGCGGCGACGGCACGCAGGCGCTGGTGGCCGAGGTCGCCGCCGAGCACGACCTGCCGTTCCTGGTCGTGTCGGCGGGCACCCGCAACCACTTCGCCCTGGACCTGGGCCTCGACCGCACCGATCCGTCGCGGTGCCTCGACGCGCTGCGCGACGGCGAGGAGCTCCGGGTCGACCTCGGCGACGTCGCCGGGCGGCCCTTCGTCAACACCGTCTCCTTCGGGGTGTACGCGGACGTGGTCCAGCGCCCCGAGTACCGCGACGCGAAGGCCGGCACCGCCCTCGACGCCCTGCCCGATCTGCTCCAGGGCGGTGAGGGCGACCGTCTCGACGCGATCGCCGACTCCACCCCGCTCACCGCGCAGCAGGCGCTCCTCGTCAGCAACAACCCGTACGCGGCGCCCGATCCGTTCAGTACGGTCGCCGCCCGCAGGACGCGTCTCGACGGCGGCGAGCTCGGGGTGATCGGCGTCCGGGTGGACGGGGCCGCCCAGGCGGCGGAGCTGGCCGTCCTGGGGAACCGGGCGACCGGCCTGAACGTCCTGACGGCCCGTAAGGTGGAGGTCGGGGGCGGTCCCGGTGCGGGCGCCGTCATCTCCGTCGCCGTGGACGGCGAGGCGCTGACCCTGCCCACGCCCGTGGTCTGCACCCTGCGTCCGCGCGCCCTGCGGGTCCTCGTGCCCCGCGACCGGCCGGGGTCGCCGGTGCCCCCGCCGCCCCTGGACTGGCGGCGGCTCACCCGGCTGGCCTTCCCCGAGGAGCCGGGCCGGGGCGCCCCGTGGGGCCCCCGCACCCCTTGAACCCCCGTACCACCGAACACGCTAGGAGCGGCGCATGACGGACGACACGACGACGACCGGGACCCTCCGGGCGGTCCTGCACGACATCCGGGCCGTCGACGGTGCCGTGTACGGCGCGGTGGCCGCGACCTCCACGCCCACGCTCGACACCGCGCTCCGCCGGCTCTCCACGGCGGCGAACCACTCCAAGATCTCCTTCTCCGTCGCGGCGGCCCTCGCGCTGGTGCCCGGCCGGCCGCGGCGGGCCGCGCTCGCCGGGGTCGGGGCGATCGCGGTGGCCTCGGCCTCGGCGAACCTGCTGGGCAAGCGGCTGGTCCGCAGGCCGCGGCCGGACCGGGAGGCGGCCCGGGTGGTGGTGGGCCGTCACGTCCCGATGCCGACCTCGGCGTCGTTCCCCTCCGGGCACACCGCGTCGGCGGTCGCCTTCGCCACCGCCGTGGGGTCGGTGCTGCCGCCCCTGTCGCTGCCCCTCGCGGCCCTGGCGTGGACCGTGGGCTACTCCAGGGTCCACACCGGCGTGCACTACCCCGGCGACGTCGCGGCGGGCGCCCTCCTCGGCGTCGCGAGCGCGGGCGTCTCCCTGGCGGCCGGGAGCTGGTGGGCCGCCAGGGAGAGGTGACCGGCCGTCAGGCGGTGACGCCGGCGGTGCGGGACGGGATCAGTACGTCGCCCGCGCCAGGTCCTCCTCCGTGAAGCCGAGCGCGGCGATGCGCTCCGGGTCCGCCAGGACGTGCAGCGCGACGATCCGGTCCCCGGAGATCGTGAACGTCATGAGCGAGTCCGGGCGGCCCTCGACGACCGACAGGACCGCGGGCTGGCCGTTGGCCACCACCCGCAGCGCGCCCGTGCGGAACTTCGCGTACGTGAGGGCCTGCGTGATGACGGCCTCGGCGCCCCGGACGACCCTGGAGACGGCCGCGAGGGTCCTGCCGCCGTCCGCGCGCAGCACCACGTCCGGGTCGAGGACGGCGAGCAGCCCCTCGAAGTCGCCGCCGTGCGCCGCGGCGAGGAAGGCGTCGGCGATCTCCCGCTGGCGCCGGGCGTCCGGGCCGGGGGCCGGGGTGGCGTCCTGGACCCGGCGGCGGGCGCGGCTGGCGAGCTGGCGGGTCGCCGCCGGGGTGCGGTCCACGATCTTCGCGATCTCGTCGAAGGAGACGGCGAACATGTCGTGCAGCACGAACGCGAGCCGCTCCGCCGGCCCCAGGGTGTCCAGGACGACGAGGAGCGCGAGCCCGACGGATTCGGTGAGTTCGGCCGCGTGCTCGGGGTCGGTGGTGTCGGCGACCCGGACGACCGGGTCGGGGACGTAGTACTCCAGCGGGTCCTCGCGGCGCGAGCCGCGCGAGCGCAGCATGTCCAGGCAGACGCGGCCGACGACCGTGGTCAGCCAGCCGCTGAGGTTCTCCACCCCGCTGACGTCGCTGCGGCTGAGCTTGAACCAGGCCTCCTGGACGGCGTCCTCGGCCTCGCTGAGCGAGCCCAGCATGCGGTAGGCCACCGCCCGCAGATGGCCGCGGTCGGCATCGAAGCGCCGGGCCAGGAACTCCTTGTCGAGCCCCTGGCCGACTGCCGTTTCGTGGTCCACTCGTCGATCTCCCCGTTCGCGTCCCGTCATGTCGTCATGACGGATGAAACCCCGCCGATGTGACACGGACACCGGCGGCGGAACCAGGCCGCGGGGTCCCGCTACGTGAGATCCCCGCCGTCTCGTGGCGAACGCCCGGGATTCCCCGGCCGATGCCCCCGATCGCCGTGAATCCCCACTTCAGCACGGTGATCTTCGTCCGTAGATTGATCACCATGACGACGACAACGCCGCAGGTCAACCCCGTGCTCCGCACCCCGCCGGCCTCCCCCGCCGCCGCGGCCGCCTACTTCTCCGCCAGCCTCGCCTTCCACGCCGACGTCTCCGACGTGGCCTCCGCGCTCGCCACCGCCGCCGCCGAGGGCACCGACCCGGGCTTCGTGGTGATCGACTCCCGGTCCACCGCCTCCTGGGACCAGGGCCACGTCCCCGGCGCGGTCCACCTGCCGACCGCGCTCATCCCCGAGCAGGCCGAGCAGCTGCTCGACAAGTCCGTGCCGGTCGTCACGTACTGCTGGGGCCCCGGCTGCAACGGCGCCACGCGCGCCGCGCTGGCCCTCGCCGAGCTGGGCTTCCAGGTGAAGGAGATGCTCGGCGGCTTCGAGTACTGGGTGCGCGAGGGCTTCGCGTACGAGACGTGGGAGGGGCCCGCGGAGAAGGCCGCCGACCCGCTGACGGCGCCGGTCGACTCCGACGACTGCGGGTGCTGACGGAAACCGATTTCGTGATCGCCCCGGTCATGCCGTACAGTCGTGTTTACCGACGCGGGGTGGAGCAGCTCGGTAGCTCGCTGGGCTCATAACCCAGAGGTCGCAGGTTCAAATCCTGTCCCCGCTACTCAGTAGCAACGAAGGCCCGGATCCAGTCACTGGATCCGGGCCTTCGTCGTGT
>NZ_JBEXSZ010000080.1:0-37858 GCF_040613865.1 Streptomyces sp. NPDC006197
CTCGCCGCGTTGTCGTCGGTCGCCGACGCTCCGCGTCGACTCCCTCCTCCGCCTTGCGATCGCACGCACCGGGCCCCGCTCCCTGATCCGGCCTGATCCGAAAGACAGGCCCTAGCGGAAGCGGCCGGCGCCCGCGTGGTGGTCGACGAGGGCGGGGACGGCCTTCGGGTGGTCGACCCGGGTGCGCAGGACGGGCGTCCAGCCCGCGTCCGCGCGGAGCTGCTCGGCGGGGTACTGCGCGTTGTGCACGGCGAGCAGGTCGACCGGACTCCCGTTGACGTAGTTGCCGGCGGTCGTGACCGGCGCGTCCTTCCACTTCTTCAGGATCTTCCCGGCGGGGACGTCCGCGGCGAGCGTGAACGCGTTCTTCTCCGCGACCAGTCGGGACTCCTGCCCGATGCCGAGGCTGTAGACGTAGTTCGCGCTCGGCACCACGAAGTGGTTGTTGTACGCGTCGACCTGCCCGAAGCGCACCCGGGGCGCCCGCTCCACCACGTTCTCGAAGAGGTTGTGGTGGAGGGTGACGCGCAGCCTGCCCCGGTCGGTGGCGCCCGCGCTGTCGCTGTTGCCGATCATCAGGGTCTTGTCGTGGTCGGCGAAGACGTTCCAGGAGGCGGTGACGAGGTCCGCGCCCCGCACGACGTCCAGCTCGCCGTCGTGCTGCTGGTACACCTCCCCGTAGTACGAGGGCAGCGAACCGTCCGGGTGGGCGCCGTCGGTGAAGGTGTTGTGGTCGATCCAGACGTGCGTGGAGCCGTACACGACGAGGCTGTCGTACTCGGAGTTCCACGCCCCGGTCGCGCCGTCCGTGGGGTCCCACTGGGGGAAGCAGTCGAGCGGGGACTCCAGGGTGAGGTTGCGGACGACGACGTTGTCCACGCCCTGCACCTGGAGGCTGCCGCCGGTGATCCCCGCGTGCCTCCCCACCCCGACGATCGTGGTGTTGGCGGGCACCCTCACCTTGATCGCCTGCCCCTGTGCCGTCGCCGAGGCGGCGCGCAGCTCCTCCTGGGGGCCGCTGACCTCGTTCTCGTACCCCCAGACGGCCGGGTCGTAGTCGGCGAGGTAGCGGGCGAAGTCGTAGCCGGGAGCTTCGAAGGCGGCGCAGCCGGCGGCGGTCGCGTTCAGGACGCCGGCCACCTTCACGATGCGGGGCTCCGTGCCGGGCACGGCGAGCGCGTCCCGGAGCTCCTCCCAGGTGGTGACGGTGAAGACGCGGGAGGCGTCGGCGGCGGACCCGCCGGTGGTGCCGCCGTCGGCCGCGGCCCAGCCGTCCCCGGCCGGCAGGGTCGCGCGGGCCGGGTCGGCGGCCGGCCGGTGACCGGCGTGCGCACCGGCGGCCGGCGCGGTGACGGTGAGGACGAGGGCGGCCGCGGCCACCACTCCCAGCTGCTTACGTCGGTTCATGCGAGGCTCTCCTCGGAAGCGGGCCAGGTGATCCGGGCGGGGTCGATCTCGTCGTGCAGGCGGCGCGTCTCGCGCGGCGCGAGGACGTGGGTGGCGAGCAGTTCGGCGGTGACGAGCCGGGCCACCTCGATCGCCCCGGGCGGGTTGAAGTGGGTGTTGTCCTGCTCGGTCGCCGTCCAGTTGAAGTACGTCTTCGTGGCCTCCGGCCCCAGCCGCTGCCACAGCGCCAGGGACAGCGCCTCGACGTCGAGCAGCGGTACGTCCGACTCCCGGGCCACCTCCCGCATCGCCGCCGGGTAGGCGCCGTGGGTGCGCAGCGCGGTGCCGTCCACGGAGAACTTCCGCCGCTCCACGGGGGTGGCGAGCACGGGAAGGGCGCCCCGGGAGCGCGCGCCCTCGACGAAGACCCGCAGGTTGTCCTGGTAGGTGGTCCACGGTTCGGTGTAGCGGGTGGGGTCGGCGACCTTCTCGTCGTTGTGGCCGAACTGGATCAGGAGCAGGTCGCCGGGGCGGAGCGCCGCCAGGATCGGGTCGAGCCGGCCCTCGTCGAGGAAGCTCCTGGTGCTGCGCCCGTTGACGGCGTGGTTGGCGACGGCCAGGCCCTTGTGCAGGAAGAAGGGGAGCGCCATGCCCCAGCCGGTCTCGGGTGCGGCGTCGGCGTACTTCTGGGCGGCCGTGGAGTCGCCCGCGACGAAGAGGGTGCGCATGTGGGGGTGTCCTTGGGCTCGGGCGGCGGGGGCCCCGGCCAGGGCGAGCGCGAGGCCCGCCCCGGCCGTGACGACCGCGCGGCGGCCGACGCTCACTGGTTCTGCTGCTTTTACTCGGCCTGGGCGGCGTTCAGCTGCTCGGCGAGGTGGTCGAGGAACTCCTTGGCGGTGGCCTTGCCGAGCAGGACCTTCTGGAAGCCGGGCTCGTTGTCGGCCTTGGAGATCGTGTTCCAGTCCGGCAGGTAGTAGGGCAGTTCCACGATCGTGGCCTTGCCGCTGAAGAGGACCTCGGCGCCGAGCTTGGTCGGCTCGGCCTCCGCGAGCCACGGGTCCGCGGCGGCCTCCGTGTTGGCGGGGATCGCGCCGGCCGACCTGTTCCACTTGCTGTTGGACTCGTGCGAGGCCGCGAACTCGATGAACTTCCAGGCGGCGGCCTTGTTCCTGCTCGACGAGAAGAGCCCGAGGCCGTCGACCGGGTTGGAGACCTGGACGCGGGTGCCGTCGTCGAGCGTCGGGTTCGGGATGCCCCGGAACTTGTCCGTGCCGAGCGCCTTCACGTGGTCCTGGTACGAGCCCAGGTTGTGGTTGAGCATGCCGATCTGGCCGCTGTCCCACTGGGCGACCATCTTGGTGAAGTCGTTGTTGACGTCGGCGGCCGGGGTGTTCTTCTTGTACAGCCCCGCGTACTTCTCCAGGGCGGCCACGTTCTTCGGGTCGTTGACCGTGGTCTTGTCGCCGTTCCAGAAGCTGGTGATGCCGCTCTGGCCGTACATGGCGTCGAGCGCCTGGGCGATGGAGCCGGCGCCGCCGCGGATCGTGTAGCCGAAACGGTTCTTGTCGACGGCGGTCAGCTTGTCGGCCGCCGCGTAGAACTTCGACCAGGTGGTGGGCTCCGGCAGACCGGCGGCCTTGAACAGGTCGGTGCGGTAGTACAGGACGCCGTTGCTGGCGGAGGTGGGGACGGTGAACAGCTTGCCCCGACCGCCCGCGGACTTCACGCTCGCGAGCATGCCGGGGTTCAGCTTGCCCTTGAGGGAACTGGCCTCGATGCGGGCGTCCAGCGGCTCCAGGGCGTTCTGCGCGGCGATCCCGGCGAGCATCGCCGCGCCGACGCCGCCCACGTCCGGCAGTCCGTCGCCCTGGATGGCGGTGTCGTACTTGGACTGGACCTCCTTGGAGGCGATCCCGACGTACTCGACGTCGATGTCGGGGTTCGCCTTCTCGAAGTCCGCGATGATCTCCTTCCAGACCTCGGTGCGGACACCGCCGTTGTTGTCCCAGAAGGTGATCTTTCCCTTGCCCGATCCTTCGGTGCCCTTGTCGCCGCCCGCGCCGCTGCCGTCGTCACCGCAGGCGGTGGCGGTCAGGGCGAGGACACCGGACAGGGCGAGGGCGAGGGCGGCTCTGCGCCGTCCGCCGGGGAAGATGGTCATCGTCGGCTCTCTTCTCTCGGGTCTTGCGGGTGATGGGGATGTGGGGGAGCGGGGAGTTCAGGCGGGGGTGACGCGGAAGGCGGAGAACACGGCCGTCCCGGCGTGCCCCGCGCCCTCCGGCGCGCCCGCGAACAGGCCGAGGAGCGCGCCGACCCAGCGCCAGGGCGTGGCGGCGAACTCCGGCCCGAGCCGGACCGGGCCCTCGGCGTCGTCGACCTGGTACGAGAAGCGGCAGCGCGCGTCGGCCGTGACCTCGATCCGCAGCCGGACCCCGTCCCCGGGGACGGGACGGGCGCGGGCCGCGTCCCGCTCCAGGTCCGCGTTGGCCGGTGCGAAGCGGTGCACCAGCCGGGTCGTGCCGTCCGGGGCCCGCTCCAGACCGATCCAGGCGTACGCGTCGCCCAGGACGACCAGGCCCGCGCGGGCCCCGGACGCCTCGCCGGCGAGCCGCAGCCCGACCTCGACGGTCAGCGCCCCGGCCGGCAGCCGCTGGGTGAGCACGTGCGGCACGCCCCGCAGGTCGTCCAGGCGCTCCGTACGCACACAGTCGAGGCGCAGGCCGTCCCCCGCGTGCTGACTGGCCCAGCCCGCGGCCGGGTTGGCGGTCCACTGCCACTGCCGGCCGAACCGCCCGCCGGGGAAGGTGTCGTCCACCGCGGGGCGCCCGGGCGGCTGCTCCGGCAGGTCCGGCTTCCGGTGGACCCGGACGGGCGCGCCCTCGTCGCCGAGCACCGGCCAGCCGTCCGCGCCCCAGCGCATCGGCTGGAGGTGGACGAGCCGGCCGTGCGCGCCGGACTGCTGGAAGTGCAGGAACCAGTCCTCGCCGTGCTGGGTGCGGACCCAGCCGCCCTGGTGCGGGCCGTTGACGTCGGTGTCGCCCTGCGCCAGGACGGTCCGCTCCTCGTACGGGCCGAAGAACGACCGCGCGCGGAAGGCGCCCTGCCAGCCGGTGGCCACGCCCCCGGCCGGCGCCAGGATCCAGAACAGGCCGTCGTGCCGGTACAGCTTCGGGCCCTCCAGGGTGAACCAGCCGGGTATCCGGTCGGCGTCGACCAGGACCCTGCCCTCGTCGAGGACCTTGTCGCCGGCCGGGCTCATCCGGTGCCCGATCAGCCGGTTGTTGACCCCGGCGCGGGACTTGGCCAGGGCGTGCACGAGATACGCCCCGCCCGTCTCCCCGTCCCACAGCGGGCAGGGGTCGATCAGGCCGAGGCCCGCCTTCACCAGGTGCGGCGCGGTCCACGGGCCGCGCACCGAAGGGGCGTTGACCTGGAAGATCCCGTGGTCCGGATCGCCCCAGAAGATCCAGAACCGGCCGTCGTGGTGGCGGAACGAGGGCGCCCACACCCCGCGGTCGTGCCGGGGCGCGGTGAACGCCGCGGCCGGTTCGAGCCGCTCCAGGGCGTGGCCGACCAGCGTCCAGTTGACCAGGTCCCTGGAGTGCAGCAGGGGCAGCCCGGGGGCGCGGCCGAAGCTGGACGCGGTCAGGTAGTAGTCCTCGCCGACCCGCAGGACGTCCGGGTCCGACCAGTCGGCCGCCAGGACCGGATTGCGGTACGTGCCGTCGCCGAGGTCGCCGGTGGGCAGGGCGCTCACGAGGCCACCGCCTTGCGGACCAGGGCCGCGGCCCCCGCCCGGTCGAGCCGGCCGTCGGCGACCACGGTCACCACCCGGCGTACGAAGGTCTCCCCGGCCGCCACCGGAAGCCGCGCCCCGTACGCGAGGGAGGAGCCGACCCCCGGGTACTCGGCGGCCCGCACGAACCACGGGTCGCGGCGGGTCCGCGCGGTCGCCCCGGCGAACACCAGGGTCCAGCCCTCGCCGGCCAGGGCCACCCAGTCGGCGGCGACGCCGTGCACGGCCTCCTCGCCGTCCGCCTCCGTCCCGAAGACCACCGGCGCCGCCGCCTCCTTCGGGGCCCGCCAGAAGAAGCCGCCGTACGCGGCGCCCGGGCGGCCGTTCGTCGCCGGGCTGCCGATCGACAGCTCGCGCCCCGACACGTTGGTCAGGGAGAAGGTGAGGTCGAGCGCCCAGGCGGTGTCGGTGAGCGCGGTGGCCGCCACCGTCCGGTGCTCGCGGAGCAGCCGCTCGCCGCCGGCCGTCCAGCTCAGCTCCTCCACGAAGCCGTCCGGGTCGCACAGCTTGAAGCCGTCGTGCCGCTGCGTCCCGTGGTTGTCGAGCTCGACGGAGCCCCGGCCGCGCACGAAGGTGCGCCCGCCCCAGAAGTTGTGGCCCGCGACGTCCGGCACGGCGACGCCCGCGCCCAGGTGGTGCGGGTGGTCCCCGGGCAGAGTCTCCGTCACCGGCAGCCCGGCGAGGGTGGCGACGGGGTGGAGGTACGGCCGGGGGGAGTGGTCGGCGGCGAGCTCGGGCCGGGTGGTGTAGCGGGCGACGACGCGGCCCGCGCAGCGCAGGACGAGGGAGGTGCCGGCGGTCATCGGGCCTCCGCCCGGGTCGACGGAGCCCAGGGGGCGCCGAGTTCGGAGAAGAGCCGGAGGGTGTCGGCGCTCGCGTCGACCAGGGCGTCGACGCCTTCGACGACCCGGCGCGGCCCGCTCTCGCCGGGCTCGGCGCGCCAGTGGGCGGCGGGGACGTCCAGGGGCTCGGGTGCGGTCCGTACCGCCTCGACGACCCGCATGAAGGCACCGGTCCGCGCCGGGGGCACCCACAGCCGCTCGCCCTCGGTGACGTGCGCGACGAGGTTCTCCAGGAGGTCGGTGCGGCCGTACTCGGTCTCCACGGGGCCGTGCCCGGCGCGCTGCACCAGGACCCGGTCCTGCCGGTACCAGAAGGTGATCCGGCCCCGGCTGCCGTGGACGAGCACGTACGGCTCCGCCGGCTTCTCGGCGCAGAGCGTCGCCGCGACCGTCACCGGGGTGCCGGCCGAGGTCACGACCCGTACCGCCGAGGTGTCGTCGGACTCGATGGCGTTCGCGCGCAGCAGCTCCGTCTCGATGTGCTCCACGTCCTCGGCGCGGGGGGAGCCGGAGAGCGCGAGCGCCGTGGCGACGGCGTGCGCGAGCGGGTTGGTGAGGGCCCCGTCGACGACGTCGACGCCGTCGAGCCGCCGGTGTCCCGCCCAGGGCGCGCGCCGGAAGTACGCCTCGTCGCGGACCCAGGCCCCGGCCGCGCCGACGCCGAGGAGTTCGCCGATCGCGCCCTCCTCCACCATGCGGCGGATCGCGGGGACGGCGTGCGAGCCGAGCGACTGGAAGCCGATCTGGCAGGACACCCCGGCGGCCTCGACGCCGTCGGCCATCCGGCGGAACTCGGCGTACGAGGGGGCGGGCGGCTTCTCCAGGAGGACGTGCGCGCCGTGCCGGGCGGCGGCGAGCGTCATGTCGGTGTGGGTCTGGATGGGGGTGGAGAGCACGGCGATCCGGGCGCCGGTGGAGGCCAGGAGCGCCTCGAAGTCGGCGGACTGCTCCGGGTCGCCGATGCCGTCCAGCTCGGCCGCCTCCAGCGGGCGGAGCTCGCAGACCCCGGCGAGGCGGACGAGACCGCGCTCTTCGAGGCGGCGGATGTTGAGGAGGTGGCTGCGGCCGTGGCCGCGGGCGCCGGCGAGGACGACCGGCAGCGGGGTGCGTGCGGTGTTCATGTCTTCCTTGTCCGTGTGGGTGCTGCTCATCCCTTCACCGCCCCCGCGCTGAAGCCGGTGACCAGCCACTTCTGGATGAAGGCGAAGACCACGACCACGGGGACGGCGGCGATGACGCCGCCCGCGGCGAGGGCGCCGAGGTCGACGCTGTCGGCGCCCATGAGGGTGTTGAGGCCGACGGGGATGGTCTGCTTGTCCTGGCTGCTGAGGAACATCAGGGCGAAGAGGAAGTGGTTCCAGGCGTGCACGAAGGCGAAGGAGCCGACGGCGACCAGACCGGGCCGGAGCAGCGGCAGGACGACGATCCGGAAGGCGTGGAAGCGGCTGCAGCCGTCGACCCAGGCCGCCTCCTCCAGGGAGTACGGCACGTTCCTGATGAAGCCGCTGATGAGGATCATCGACAGCGGGAGCTGGAAGACGGTCTCGGCGATGACGACGCTGCCGAGGGAGTTGATCATCCGCAGCCCGGCGAAGATCTGGAAGAGCGGGACGAGGAGCAGGGCGCCCGGCACGAACTGGGAGCAGAGCAGGGCCAGCATGAAGCCCTTCTTGATCCGGAAGTCGAAGCGGGCGAGGGCGTATCCGCCGGCCAGGGCGACGACGGTGGTGCTGATGAGCACCGCCACGCCGATGAGCAGGCTGTTCTGGAAGAAGACGGCGAAGTTCCGCTCGGTCCACACCTTCTCGAAGTGCGCCGTCGTCATCGGCCAGGGCAGCAGCGAGGTCGAGCCGGCGGGCCGTACGGCGAAGAGCAGGATCCAGTAGAAGGGCACGAGGGTGAAGAGGAGGTAGATCCCGAGGGGCAGGTAGATCTGCCAGCGGGGCACCTCGTCCCAGGCCCGGTGCCTCGCGCGGGCGGCGGTGGCGGTGGGGGGCAGGGGGATCGCGGCTGTCACTTGCCGTCGCCTCCGAACTTGCTCAGGCGCAGATAGACCATCGAGCAGAAGAGAAGGATCACGAACGCCACCGTGGTGAGGGCGGAGGCGTAACCGAAGTTGTGGGCGTCGACGCTGGTGTGGGCGATGTACAGCGGCAGGGTGGTGGTCTCTCCCGCCGGGCCGCCGCCGGTCAGCGTGTACAGCAGGTCGACGTTGTTGAACTCCCAGACCGCGCGCAGCAGCGTGGACAGGACGATCGCGTCCCGCAGGTGGGGGAGCGTGATGTGCAGGAACTGCCGGAGCCTGCTCGCCCCGTCGACCTCGGCCGCCTCGTACAGGTCCTTGGGGACGGACTGGAGGTCGGCCAGGATGAGGATCGCGAAGAAGGGCACCCCGCGCCAGAGGTCGGCGACGACCGCCGCCGGGAAGACGGTCGAGGTGTCGGAGAGCCAGGACGTGCCGTACGTGCCCATGCCGAGGTCCGCGAGGTAACGGCTGATGCCGGTCTGGGAGTTGTAGAGCAGCACCCAGATCGCCGAGGTGAGCACGCCCGAGACCGCCCAGGGCGAGAAGACCAGCGCACGGCCGAGGGAGCGGCCGACGAAGGTCTGGTTCACGATGAGGGCGAGCGCGAGCCCGAGGACGAGCTGGAGGGACACCTCCACCACGACCCACTTGAGGCTGAAGGTCAGCGTCCCCCAGAACCGCGGGTCGTCGGTGAAGATCCGGGTGAAGTTGTCCAGGCCGGCGAAGCCGTTCCGCCACGGTTTGGTGGGGTTGTAGTGCTGCAGGCTGTAGTAGAAGACGCTGAGCACCGGATACGCGATGAACCCCAGCATCAGCAGGGCCGCGGGGGCGATCAGCAGGTACGGCAGGGCGGCTCGGCGTGAGGGGGTCACAGCCGAGGCCGCGACGGCGGCTCGGCGTGCAGGGGTCACAGCTGAGGCCATGACGGCGGCTCCGTTCTCGGTGAAGCGCTTCGCGAACGACGTTCGAGATTTCGGACAGGCGGGGCGGGGGAGGGCGTGGCCGGGCGGGGCTCAGCCCGCGTACGGGTCGGGGGTGGCTCCCGGCCGGGCCAGGAACGCGAAGTCGCAGCCGGTGTCGGCCTGGGAGATCTGCTCCATGTAGAGCGCGCCGTAGCCGCGCTCGTACCGGGCCGGCGGCGGTGTCCACGCGGCCCTGCGGCCGACCAGCTCCTCGTCCGTGACGTGCAGGTGGAGGGAGCGGGCCGCGACGTCGAGGGTGATCGTATCGCCCGTGCGGACAAGGGCAAGGGGTCCGCCGACGTGCGATTCGGGCGCCACGTGCAGCACGCACGCCCCGTAACTCGTCCCGCTCATCCGGGCGTCCGAGATCCGGACCATGTCCCGCACCCCCTGCTCCAGGAGGTACCGGGGGATGGGCAGCATGCCGTACTCGGGCATCCCCGGCCCGCCCTTCGGGCCCGCGCCCCGCAGCACGAGCACGTGCTCGGCCGTGATCCCGAGCGCCGGGTCGTCGATGGTCCGCTGCATCGTCCGGTAGTCGTCGAAGACGACCGCGGGCCCGGTGTGCCGGAGGAGACGGGGCTCGGCCGCGATGTGCTTGATGACGGCGCCGTCGGGGCAGAGGTTGCCGCGCAGGACCGCCACCCCGCCCTCGTCGGCCAGCGGCCTCGACCGCTCCCGGATCACCTCGTCGTCGTGGACGAGGGCGCCGGCCAGCTGCTCGCGCAGCGTGGCGTGCGAGACGGTCGGCCGGTCCAGGTGGAGCACGTCGGTGAGCCGGGACAGGAACCCGGTCATGCCGCCCGCGAAGTGGAAGTCCTCCATCAGGTACCGCCCGCCCGGCCGCAGGTTCGCGAGCACCGGCACGGTCCGCGCGATCCGGTCGAAGTCGTCGAGCGTCAGCTTCACCCCCGACCGGCCGGCCATCGCGATCAGATGGATCACCGCGTTCGTCGAACCGCCGAGGGCCAGGACGGCCGCCACCGCGTCCTCGTACGCCTCCTGGGTCAGGATCCGGGAGAGCCTGACGTCCTTCCGCACGAGCTCCACGATCCGCAGCCCCGACGCGGCGGCCATCCGGTCGTGCCCGGAGTCCACCGCGGGCACCGAGGAGGCGCCCGGCACGGTCACGCCCAGCGTCTCGGCGGCGGCGGTGAGCGTGGACGCCGTGCCCATCGTCATGCAGTGGCCGGGGGAGCGGGCGAGACCGTTCTCCAGCTCGGCCATCTCGCAGTCGCCGATCGTCCCGGCCCGCTTCTCGTCCCAGTACTTCCACATGTCCGTGCCGGAACCGAGCGTCTCGCCCCGCCAGTGACCCGGCAGCATCGGCCCCGCCGGCACGAACACGGTCGGCAGGTCGACCGAGGCCGCTCCCATGAGCAGCGCCGGGGTCGTCTTGTCGCAGCCGCCCATGAGCACCGCCCCGTCCACCGGGTACGAGCGCAGCAGCTCCTCCGTCTCCATCGCCAGGAGGTTGCGGTAGAGCATGGGCGTCGGCTTCTGGAAGGTCTCCGACAGGGTGGAGACCGGGAACTCCAGCGGGAAGCCGCCCGCCTGCCACACGCCCCGCTTCACCGCCTGCGCCCGGTCCCGCAGATGGACGTGGCACGGATTGATGTCGGACCAGGTGTTGAGGATCGCGATCACCGGCTTGCCGAGGTGCTCCTCGGGCAGGTAGCCGAGCTGCCGGGTGCGGGCGCGGTGGCTGAACGAGCGCAGCCCGTCCGTGCCGTACCACTGGTGACTGCGGAGCTCTTCGGGACGCTTCTCCGGGCTGTTCACACCGGCCATCCGGCGGCTATCGCGGCGACCTCGGCGCGCTCCGCCTCCGGGAGTTCCCGGCTCGGCGGGCGGATGTCGCGGCGGCACAGGCCGAGCGAGGCGAGGGCCTCCTTCACGACGGTCACGTTGTCGGCGCTCGCGTTGGCCGCGCGCAGCTCCTCGAAGCGGCGGATCCGCTCCCACACCTTCATCGCCGTCGGGTAGTCGCCCGCCCGCAGCGCGTCCAGCATCTCCAGGGAGAGCGCGGGGGAGACGTTGACCAGACCGGAGGTGAAGCCGGTCGCGCCGCCCGCGAAGTACGCGGGCGCGTACGGCTCGGCGAGGCCCGCCACCCACACGAACCGGTCGAGGCCCGCGTCACGCGCGAAGCCGGCGAACCGGGCCGCGTCCGGGACGGCGTACTTCACGCCGACGACGTTGGGGCAGGCGGCACCGAGCTCGGCGAGCCGGGCCCCGCTCAGGAGCGGGTTGCGCAGGTAGGGGACGACGCCCAGTTCGGGCACGGCCTCGGCGATCGCCCGGTGGTAGTCGACCCAGCCGCTCTCGGAGACGTACGGGTGGACGGGCTGATGGACCATCACCATGTGGGCCCCGGCGGCGCGGGCGTGCCGGGCGGCCTCCACCGCGGTCGGCACGTCGTGCCCGACGCCGACCAGGATCGCGGCGCGGCCGGCGGCCTCCTCGACGGTCGCCTCGGTGAGGGAGCGGCGCTCCTCGGGGGTGAGGGCGTAGAACTCGCCGGTGTTGCCGTTGGGGGTGAGGGTGCGGACCCCGCCGTCGAGCAGCCGGCGCAGGAGCGCGCGGTGGGCGGCGGTGTCCACGGAGCCGTCCTCGGCGAACGGGGTGACCGGGATGGCCACGACGTCGGCGAGGGCGGCCCTCATCGTCTCGAATTCCATGCTCACTCGCTGCTCGCTCATTCGCTGTTCAAGGGGGACTGGGGGAAGGCGCGCTCGACGAACGAGGCGATGTGGTCGTGCACGGCCCTGCCGGCTCCCTCGACGTCGCCCGCGGCGGCGAGGCGCAGGATCTCCGCGTGCTCGGCGGCCTCGCGCTCCCAGGAGGGGACGGCGGCCCAGGCGACCGTGGAGACCAGGGCCGCCTGGTCGCGGACCTCGTCGAGCATCCGGCCGAGCAGCGGGTTGCCGCAGGGCAGGTAGAGCGCCCGGTGGAAGTCCCGGTTGGCGAGGGACCGTTCGGCCGGGTCCTCGGCTCCGGCGGCGCGGCGCAGGGCCTCGTCGGCCGCGTCGAGCGGGGCGCCGGAGGCGACGGCACGGCGGACGGCCTCGGGCTCCAGGAGCAGGCGCACGTCGTAGACCGCGCGGGCCATGTCCGCGTCGACCGTCCGGACCGTGACGCCCTTGTACTGGCTCATCACCACGAGCCCGCTGCCCGCGAGGGTCTTGAGCGCCTCGCGGACCGGGGTCTTCGACACCCCGAAGCGCGCGGCGAGTTCGGTCTCCACGAGCGCCTGGCCGGGTCTGAGGCCCCCGGTGAGGATGTCGTGCTTGATCGCTTCCAGGACGTACTGGGTGCGGGAGGGGATGGGGCTGGGGGCGAAGGCCATGGAGCACTCTCAGATCTCATGTATCGCGTCTCATATATGACGTACGAAGTGCAACGGGCATGAAGCTAAGGGGGCGTGGGTGTTTCGTCAATGGGTCGCGCAAGCGCTTTCTGGTCGGGAAGCCCGTGATCTCCAGGGCTGGTTCCCGGTTTTGTTTTCTGGGATAACTATTGGGGGCTCGAGCAGCCCCCGTCCCCACCCATCCCAAGGACCCGCATGAAGTTCACCGACGGCTTCTGGCTGATGCGCGAGGGCGTCCACGCCTCGTACGCCACCGAAGTCCGCGATCTGCGCACGGAAGCCGACCGCTTCACCGCCCACGCCTCCGTCAAGCACGTCGCCACCCGGGGCGACACCCTGAACTCGGCCCTCCTGACCGTGGAGTGCCACGCGCCCGCCGAGGGCGTCATCGGCGTCCGCGTCACCCACCACGCCGGAAAGGCCCACCGCGGCCCCGACTTCGCCCTCGACGCCTCCGGGAACGGCGCGGGCACGGTACGGGCCGACGGACCGGTCACCGAACTCGCCTCCGGCCCCCTCCGATTGCGCCTGGACCGCTCGAAGCCCTGGGCCCTGGAGTTCCGCGAGGCCGACGGCCGCCCCCTCACCGAGGCCGGCCGCAAGGGCACCGCCTTCGTCACCACCCCCGACGGCGCCCACCACATGGCCGTCCAGCTGGCACTCGGCGTCGGCGAGCAGGTCTACGGCCTCGGCGAACGCTTCACGCCCTTCGTGAAGAACGGCCAGAGCGTCGACATCTGGCAGGCCGACGGCGGCACCAGCAGCGAACAGGCCTACAAGAACATCCCGTTCTACCTCTCCTCCCGCGGCTACGGCGTCTTCGTCGACCACCCCGGACGGGTCTCCTTCGAGGTCGGCTCGGAAGCCGTCGGACAGGTCCAGTTCAGCGTCGAGGACCAGACCCTGCAGTACTTCGTCATCGCCGGCCCCACCCCGAAGGAGGTGCTCACCCGCTACACGGCCCTCACCGGCCGCCCCGCGCTCCCGCCCCCGTGGTCCTTCGGCCTGTGGCTGACCACCTCCTTCACCACCCCGTACGACGAGGAGACCGTCACCTCCTTCGTCGACGGCATGGCCGCACGGGACATCCCGCTCTCCGTCTTCCACTTCGACTGCTTCTGGATGCGCGAGTACCAGTGGTCCGACTTCCGCTGGGACCCGGCCGTCTTCCCCGACCCGGAGGGCATGCTCGCCCGCCTCAAGGCCCGGGGACTGCGCGTCGGCCTGTGGATCAACCCGTACGTCGCGCAGAAGTCGGCGCTCTTCGCGGAGGGTGCGGCCCGCGGTCTCCTCGTCCGTCGGCCGAACGGCGACATCTGGCAGTGGGACCTGTGGCAGCCCGGCATGGCCCTGGTCGACTTCACGAACCCCGAGGCCCGGACCTGGTTCCAGGACAAGCTGCGCCCGCTGCTCGCGCAGGGCGTCGACTGCTTCAAGACCGACTTCGGCGAGCGGATCCCCACGGACGTCGTCTGGCACGACGGCTCGGACCCCGAGCGCATGCACAACTACTACACCCAGCTCTACAACCGCACCGTCTTCGACCTCCTGGAGGAGGAACGCGGCACCGGCGAGGCCGTCCTCTTCGCCCGCTCCGCGACCGCCGGCGGCCAGCGGTTCCCCGTCCACTGGGGCGGCGACTGCTGGGCCTCCTTCGAGGCCATGGCCGAATCCCTGCGCGGCGGCCTGTCGCTCTCCCTGAGCGGCTTCGGCTTCTGGAGCCACGACATCGGCGGCTTCGAGGGCACGCCGTCCCCGGAGGTCTTCACCCGCTGGCTGGCCTTCGGACTGCTCTCCTCGCACAGCAGACTGCACGGCAGCGACTCGTACCGGGTGCCGTGGGAGTTCGGCGACGAGGCGGTCGACGTGGCACGGAAGTTCACCCGCCTCAAGCACCGCCTGATGCCGTACCTGTACGCGGCGGCCGTGGAGGCCCACACCACGGGCGTCCCCGTCATGCGGCCCATGCACCTCGAATTCCCGCACGACCCCGCCTGCCGCACCCCGGACCGGCAGTACATGCTCGGCCCGGACCTCCTCGTCGCACCGGTGACGAGCCCCGGCGGCGAGGTCGAGGTGTACGTCCCCGAGGGCGAGTGGACCCACCTCCTCACCGGCGAGACGGTCACCGGCCCGGGCTGGCGCCACGAGACCCACGCCCTCGACAGCCTCCCCCTGTACGTCCGCCCCGGCGCCGTGCTGCCCCTGGGCGCCGACGACACCCGCCCGGACGGCGACTGGCTGAACGGCCTGACGCTGCTCGTCTTCCCCGGCGCACCCACGGGCACGACGACCACCGTCACGGTCCCCGACCACCACGGCGCCCCGGCCGCCGTCTACACGGTGGAGCACACGGAGACGGGCCCGACGGCGACGGCCACGGGGACCGACCTGCCGTACGAGGTACGGACTCCGGGACCCGGAGGCGCGGAGGACGGGGACTGACCTGGAGGCACGAAAGGCGGGGACCGACCCAGAGGCGGCCTGGCGTGACCGCATGAGCGACGACACCACTCGCACCACCCCCGTCCGGGCCGACCTCGGGGCTGCACCACCGTCACGCCTGCCTCGCCAGGGCCCGGGCGCGCCGTACGGTCATCGGGACGCTCCAGGACGGGTGTCCCCCGAGGCCGGCCCCGCACTTCGCATGGTGCGGGGCCCCCTCGTCTCAACTCCCGTACTGCTGCTGAGCCTGGGCATCCGCTGCCGCCTGAGCCGCAGCCGCTGCTTCTCGGTCCCTGCGCTGGCGATCCTGCTCCTGCTGGAACTCCCAGTCGAGCCGGCGCCTGTTCTCCTCTTCCCGTCGGCGTCTTTCCTCTTCGCTCCGAGCGTGCTGCGGATCGGTCATCTGTTTCCTCTCCCACGGTGTCGACGGAGTCGTCATTTCCTGACGATGGGGGAGGGCACGGTCCGGCGGCAAGGGGGCGATCCGGCCGGTCGTGAGTCTGCCGCGCCCTTTCCGGGAGCGGGCGGCGGGGTGGCGGCGGCCCGGTGCCTGAGGCGCGCCGACGGCCGGGAAACCCGGTGCCGGCGGCGGGCCAGGACCGCCGGAGTAGGGTCGGCCGCATGACCGAGAACGAGGGGACGCCGCGCGACACCGCGCAGCGGAAGAAGGACGTGCTCGCGCGGCTGGAGAAGGAGGTGGACATCTGGGTGGCGTCGGCCGACGGCGACGGGCGGCCGTACCTCGTGCCGCTCGCCTTCCTCTGGGACGGCGAGTCCGTCTGGTTGTGCACCCGGAGGACCAACCCCACCGGGCGGAACCTCGCCGCCGGGGGCCGCACCCGGCTCGCGCTCGGGCACACCCGGGACGTCGTCCTCATGGACGGCGAGGTCACGACCCACCCGAGCGACGACGTACCGGTCGCGGCGATCGAGGCCTTCGCCGCGAAGTCGGGGTGGGACCCCAGGAAGTCCGGTCCCGCCTACGTCTGGTTCCGGGTCCGTCCGGTGGCGGTGGAGGCCTGGATCGAGGAGCCCGAGATCGTGGGGCGGCACATCATGCGGGACGGCGTCTGGGCGGACGGGGCCTGAGCTCAGGAGTGCCGGTGGTAGGCCTTGTTGGCGATGAGCCAGCCGCCGTCCACCCGGATCAGCAGGAACACGTCGGTGAAGGTGTCCGCCCCGTGGCGGAGCGTCATCGTCGCGGTGGCGACCGTTCCGTGGACCCCGACGGCGTCGACGCCGCGGGTTCGGGTCGGCTCGTCCGGGGCCGGCCGGCCGGGGAAGAGCGCGCAGTACTCGTCCAGGTCCCACGAGACGAACGAGCCGTCCCGGATGCCCTCGATGCGGGCGCCGGGCAGGAACGCGGCGCGGAAGTGCGCGGGGTCACCGGTGGCGTGGCCGCGCAGGTAGGCGTGGAGGGGTGCGAGCACGGCGGCGTCCGCCGCGCTCGGGTGCGCTGTGGTCATGCGTCCCAGCGTGGGTGATCGCGGGGGTCGCGACAAGCGAGGATCTCGCAGGCTCACCATGCGAGCCGCGCATGCCTCAGCGCCGGGGCCCGGCACCGGAACCTGCCGGTGCCGGGCCCCGGCGGTCGGTCCCGTCAGCCCGCGAAGCCGATGTGCGCGAGGCGCACGGACCCGTGCAGCCGGACCCGGAGGTCCGTCACGTCCTGGAGGTGCAAGGCGGCGCCCAGCGTGCGGTAGGCGTACGGGCCACCCGTCGGCGCGACCTCGATCCGGGCCAGGAGGGTGCCGTCGGCGAGGGCCAGTTCGACCGTGCCCTCGCCCGCGACCGCCACGGCCGCCTCCGTCACCCCGTCGACGAAGTCGCAGGAGCGGTAGAGGAGTTCGCCGCCGCCTTCCGGATCGGCGGGCGTCACCGCGTCGCCCGCGACCTTCGTGCGGTCCACGATGACCGTGCCGGACTGCTCGTCGTAGTCGGCCGCGGCGATGCCGTCGACCAGCACCGGGCGCGGGCCCGCCGCCTCGCCGCCCACCTCGACGCGGACCGTGCGCCGGATGTCCGCGCTGGACGCGCCCGCCTGGATCTCGTACGCCCCCGGCTCCACCGCCCACCGCCCGTGCGCCACGTCCCAGTACCCGAGGGCCGGGACGGGGAGGGTGAAGGAGAGGGCGGCGGAGGCGCCCGGGGCGAGTGGGATCCGCTCGTGGGCGACCAGTTCGCGGTGCGGGCGCGGCACGGAGGGCGCCACGGCCCGCGCGTACACCTGGACCACCTCGTCCGAGGCGACGGCGCCGGTGTTGGTGACCGTGCAGCCGATCCGTACCGTCTCCCCGTCGACGGCCGCCGACAGCTCCTCGTAGGCGAACGACGTGTACGACAGGCCGTGCCCGAAGGGGAAGAGCGGCGTCCCGTCGAAGTACAGGTACGTCTGGCGGCCGCCGATCACGTCGTAGTCGAAGAGGTCCGGCAGGTCGGCGTCGGAGGCGTACCAGGTCTGCGGGAGCCGGCCCGCCGGGGAGACGTCTCCGGCCAGGACCCGGGCGAGCGCCGTGCCCGCCGCCTGCCCGCCGTGCGCGGTCCACAGCACCGCCGGGAGCGTCCCGGCCGCCTCCGGCACGGCGTACGGGTAGGAGGAGACGAGGACGAGGACGGTGCGCGGGTTCGCGGCGTGCGCGGCCCGCCACAGCCGGTCCTGGTGGGCGGGGAGGCCGAGCGTCGTACGGTCCTCGGTCTCCCGTCCGTCGATGTGCGGGTCGTTCCCCGCGACCACGACCACCACGTCCGCCGCCCCGGCGGCCCGGGCGACCGCCTCCTCGCCCCGCTCGACCGTCTCCACCGAGAACACCTCGGCGGATTCCCGGTCGGCGGCAACCTTCACGCCGTCGGCGGCGACAGAGACGTGGCCACCCGTCCCGAGGTGCAGAAGGAGGTGACCGCCGTCATGGGCTTCGAGCCGGAAGGTCTCCTGGACCACCCAGCCGCCGGGCTCGTCCGCCGAGGCGCGCACGAAACCGTCCTCGGCCACCGACAGGTACCGGCCGTCGGGGGCCCGCAGCGTCAGCACCCCGCCGCCCCAGTCGATCAGGGCCAGCTCCGAGCCCTCGGCGTCGGCGGTCAGCGGCGGCAGGTCGGTCCGGCCCGCGACCAGCGCCGGATCGAGCGCGCCCCCGGTGTCCCGTACGGCTTCCCCCGGCCCCGCGTCGGGGATCCGCAGCAGGGAGCCGGAGGCGGTGCGCAGCCGGATCCGGTCCACGCCCTCGGCGAAGTCCACCCGGTCAGGACCGTAGCGCTCCCGCAGCCCGTCCAGGGGCGACGAGCGGTGGATCAGCTCCCCGCTGTACCAGTCCAGCTTGCAGGCGTCGCCGAGGAGACCGACCACCGCGATCCGGCCGGGCCGGTCCCCGAGCGGCAGGAGCGGCCCGGCCCCGCCCGCGCCCTCCCCGCCCGGACCCCCCTCGCCCGGCGGCTCGTTCCGCAGCAGTACGAGCGCCGCCTCGGCTGCCTCGCGGGCCAGCTCCCGGTGCTCCGGGGTGTCGAAGGCCGTCTCGCCCGCGTACGGATCGAGCTCCGGGTCGAACTCGCCGAGCCGGCACCGCACGGTCAGCTGCCGGCGCACCGCCCGGTCCACGTCCTCCCGGCCGATCAGCCCGCGGTCCAGGGCGCCGCGCAGCCGGCCCAGGATCACCGAGGCGTCCGTGCCGTGGTCGGTGAAGGAGTCGACCCCGGCCCGCAGCGCCGCCGCGACCGCCTCCTCGTGCGTGGCGAAGTACCCCTGGGACTCGGCCAGGTTGGAGGGGGCGCCCGCGTCCGAGCAGACCAGCAGGTCCTGGTCCGTCCAGCGCCGCAGCTCCTCCTCCAGATACGGGGAGAGGTGGTTCGGCCGTCCGTTGACCAGGTTGTACGCGGGCATCACCCCGGCGACCGCGCCCGCCTCGACGGCTCCGCGGAAGGCCCGCAGGTCGTACTCGTGCAGCACCCTGGGCCGTACGGAGGCCGAGGAGGTGTCCCGCGCGGTCTCGTTGTTGTGCGCGAGCCAGTGCTTGAGGACCGGGGCGGTGCGCCAGTACACCGGGTGGTCGCCGCGCAGCCCCCGGGTGTACGCGGTCGCGATCGCGGAGGTCAGGGACGGGTCCTCCGCGTACCCCTCCTCGCCGCGCCCCCACAGCGGGTTGCGCAGCAGGTTCACCGTCGGCGCCCAGACGTTGAGGCCGACCCGGTCGTCCTTGGCGCGCATCGCCCGCGCCTCCCGGGACACCGCCTCGCCGATCCGGCGCACGAGGTCCGGGTGCCAGGTCGCCCCGAGCCCCACGGACTGCGGGAACACGGTCGCCGGACCCATCCAGGCGACGCCGTGCAGGGCCTCCTGCCCGGTGCGGAAGGTGGCGATTCCGAGGCGCTCGACGCCGGGCGTGAACTGGTGGAGCAGCGCGAGGCGTTCGTCGGCGGTGAGCCGGTCGAGCAGGTCGTCGACCCGGCGGGCCACGGGGAGGGCCGGGTCACGGAAGGGCGGCCGGTGTGCGGTCACGTGCGAGTCCCTTGGCAGAGAGGCGGAGGGTGGATTTCGAAGCGCTTCGATGCTCTGTGGGCGGGGGGTGGGTGTCAAGGCGTGGATCCGTACCACTTCCCCTGTGCGGACCGGGTGTTGGGAGGCCCTGGAGGACTCGCCCGCGCCGAGAATCTCGGGAACGGCTCTTGCCGCGCCTGTGACGTTCACTTAACCTCGCAGCAATATCGAAGCGCTTCGACTCGATGGTCGACAGTGCCAAGGGTTCCGCCCCGCCCGCTCCACCTCCACCACCGCAGCCGCCCGGCGACCCCCCGGTCGTCGTCTGTCCTGGCGCGTGCCATGAAGGGTTGACGCAATGACGCCGAACGCCGTCTCCACGGGCTCCCGGAGATCCACCCCGAGCGCCTCCGGGCAGAGCCACGAGGGACCCGGGCAGAGCCACGGGGGATCCGGGCAGAGCCGCCGGGGCTTCCTCGCCTCCACCGCCGTCGCCGCGGCGGCCGTGGCCGGCGGCGCACCGCTCCTCGCGGCCTGCGGCGGCGGCACGGACACCGGGAAGAAGGACGGCACCACCAGCGGAAAGGACGCGGCGAAGCTCCTTCCCGCCTTCGTGGCCGGCACGGTCGTCGCGCCCGACGTCGCCCCGGAGAACGGCTCCGCCGCGGGCTTCACCCGCGCCGTCCCGACGGCGCAGCTGAAGGCCTCCGTGCCCGCGAAGAAGGGCAAGGGCACCGCCCTCACCGTCATGGCGCCGCTCTGGGGCACCCCGCCGTCACCCGGGAACCCGTACTACAAGGCCATGAACGAGGCCATCGGCACCGACGTCACCTGGCAGAACCAGGACGGCAACACCTACGACCAGAAGCTCGGCGCCGTCCTCGCCTCCAGCGACATCCCCGACGTGGTCGTCGTCCCCGGCTGGAACCTCGGCGGCAAGATCCCGAGCGCCATCGACGCCAAGTTCGAGGACCTCGGACCGTACCTCTCCGGCGACAAGGTCAAGGCCTACCCCAACCTCGCCGCCATACCCACCGACGCCTGGCAGCGCTCGATCTTCGGCGGCAGGCTCCGCGGCCTGCCCATGCCCGCCTCGTACGTCACCAACATCGCGCCCTTCTACCGCAAGGACCTCTTCGAGGCGAAGGGCTGGCAACCGCCCAAGAGCGCTGACGAGTTCCTCGACCTCGCCAAGGAGATCACCAGCGCCAAGGCGAAGGTGTGGGCCTGCGACGACCTGACCTGGACCGCGTACAACATGTTCGGCGTGCTGTCCGGCAGCGACAAGGCCCTCGGCTGGAACCTCGTCGACGGCAGACTGGTCAACCGGATCGAGACGCAGGAGTACCTCGAAGCCCTGGAGTGGACCCGCAAGCTCTTCGACGCCGGGGTCGTCCACCCCGACGCCAAGGCCCAGAACCAGGGCGACGCCGGCAACCGCTTCACCGCCGGACAGGTCATGATCTACAACAACGACCTCTCCCACTGGTACGCCAAGACCTCCGAACAGGCCGCGCAGAACCCGAAGTTCGCCATGGCCGCCATGGACGTCCCCGGGCACGCCGGCGGCGCGCCGAAGCTCTGGGCGACCAACCCCGCCAACATCTGGGCCTTCGTGAGGAAGGGCAGCTCCAAGGCCGTGATCGAGGACGTCCTCGCCATCGCCGACTTCACCGCCGCGCCCTACGGCACCAAGGAACGGATGCTCACCGACTACGGCGTCGAGGGCGTCCACCACACGGTGAAGGACGGCCTGCCCGTCAAGACCGACGCGGGGAACCTGGAGGTCAACAGCTCCTGGATGTTCGTCGCCAGCCCCGCCCCGTACGTCGCCCACCCCGACACCCCCGAGGTGACCCGGGCCATGGTCGAGTGGCAGCAGCGCATGGGCGCCGTGACCGCCAAGTCCGCGTTCTACGGCATGACCGTCACCGAACCCTCCCGGTGGACCGGCCTCATGAACGACTTCGAGCAGCTGGAGAAGGACGTCGTCCGCGGCCGCAAGAAGGTCTCCGACATGCAGCAGGCCGTCTCCGAGTGGAAGAGCAAGGGCGGCGACCAGCTGCGCGACTGGTACCGGAAGCTCCTCGACACCACCGGCTCCGCGGCGAGCTGACGGTGAGCACGCTCGACACGAAGACGGCGGACCCGGCCGTGGCATCCTCCGAGGACCACGGCCGGGCCCGCAGCCACGACCGCGACCGTGGCCGTCCGACCGGGAGGATCCCCCTCGCCCGCCGGTTCCGGCGCGACCGCACCCTGCTCCTCATGACGCTGCCGGCGCTCGCCCTGGTCGTGGTCTTCAACTACGTCCCGATCCTCGGGAACGTGGTCGCCTTCCAGGACTACGACCCGTACGTCTCCACCAACGGCGTCACCGCCATCCTGGAGAGCCCCTGGGTCGGCATCGCCCAGTTCGAACGGGTCTTCTCCGACCCGGGGTTCTGGCACGCCGTCGAGAACACCCTCGTCTTCTTCCTCCTCCAGCTGCTGCTCTTCTTCCCCGTGCCCATCGCGCTCGCCCTGCTCGTCAACAGCGTGCTGCGCCCCGGCGTCCGCGCGGTCGTCCAGGCCGTCCTGTACCTGCCGCACTTCTTCTCCTGGGTGCTCGTCGTCACCGTCTTCCAGCAGATCCTGGGCGGCGCCGGCATCATCGCCCAGACCCTCCGGGAGCACGGCCACGAGGGCTTCGACCTCATGACCGACCCGGAGGTCTTCAAGTTCCTCGTCACCGCCGAGGGCATCTGGAAGGACGCCGGCTGGGGCCTCATCGTCTTCCTCGCCGCACTCGCCGCCGTCAACCAGGACCTGTACGAGGCCGCCGCCATGGACGGCGCCGGGCGGTGGCGCCGCATGTGGCACGTCACCCTGCCCGCGCTGCGCCCCGTCATCGCGCTGCTCCTCGTCCTGCGCGTCGGCGACGCGCTGACCGTCGGCTTCGAGCAGCTGCTGCTCCAGCGCGACGCGGTCGGCCCCGGGGCCGCCGAGGTCCTCGACACCTTCGTGTGGTGGACCGGCCTGCGCAGCCAGGACTTCAGCTACGCGGCCGCCGCCGGACTCGTCAAGGGGGTCGTCGGCCTGGCACTCGTCCTCTCCGCGAACAAGGTCGCCCACCTGATGGGCGAGCAGGGGGTGTACCGGAAATGACCCGGCCGCGCACATCACGGTGGGCCGCCCCCGCCCGCCCCGTCTGGGAGGAGCCGCCCGGCCGGGCCGGGCTCGCCGCCAAGGGCACCGTCCTCGTCCTCGCCTGCCTCGCCGTCCTCTTCCCGCTCTGGATCGTCGTCGTCACCAGCCTCTCGTCCAAGAGGACGATCACGGAGACCGGCGGCCTCGTCATCGTCCCCCGGGACCTCACCTTCGTCGCCTACCAGGAGCTGCTGAGCGGCGGCCAGGTCACCCGGGCGGCGATCGTCAGCGTCGCCGTCACCGCCGTCGGCACCCTGTTCTCGATGACCGTGTCGATCCTCTGCGCGTACGGCCTCTCCCGACCCGGCTCGCTCGGTCACCGGTTCATCCTGCTGGCCCTCATGGCCACCATGTTCTTCGGCGCCGGACTGATCCCCACGTACCTCCTGGTGCAGACCCTGGGACTCACCGACACCTACCTGGCGCTGATCCTGCCGAGCGCCGTGAGCGTCTTCAACATCCTGGTCCTGCGCGGCTTCTTCATGGGGATCTCGCCCGAACTCGTCGACAGCGCCCGCATCGACGGCGCCGGGGACCTGCGCATCCTCCGGCAGATCGTGATGCCGCTGTCGAGGGCGGTGATCGCCGTCATCACCCTGTTCTACGCCGTCGGCTACTGGAGCGCCTGGTTCAACGCCTCCCTCTACCTCAGCGACCAGAACATGATGCCGCTGCAGAACGTCCTCATCCAGCTCGTCCAGAAGCAGGAGATCCCGGTCGGCCTCGGCCAGGCGGTCAAGGCCGGGAACCTCTCCGGGCTCGCCGTCCAGATGGCCGTCATGGTCCTCGCCCTGCTCCCGGTCGCCGTCCTCTCGCCCTTCGTCCAGAAGCACTTCAGGAAGGGCATGCTCACCGGCGCCGTCAAGGGCTGACCCCCAGCACCCCCGTACCCCCTACCGGAGAGTCCGATGCCGAGCCTCGACGACCTGACCCGCCCGCCCGGCCGCCCGCCCCGCCTCCTGTACGGCGGGGACTGGAACCCCGAGCAGTGGCCCGAGGAGACCTGGGCCGAGGACGTCCGGCTCATGCGGCGCGCCGGGGTCGACTCCGTCACGCTCGGCGTCTTCTCCTGGTCACGCCTCGAACCCGCCCCGGGAGCCCGCGAGTTCGACTGGCTCGACCGGCTCATGGACCTCACGCACGAGAACGGCATCGGCGTCGTCCTCGCCACCCCCACCTCCTCGCCCCCGCCCTGGCTGGGCCGCCTCCACCCCGAGACGCTGCCCCGCGACGAGGACGGCAGGACCGAGTGGTGGGGCTCGCGCCAGCACTTCTCCCACTCCAGCGAGGCCTACCGGCGCCACGCGGCGGCCATCACCGAGGACCTCGCCGCCCGCTACGCCGACCACCCGGCCCTCACCATGTGGCACATCAACAACGAGTACTGCACCCACGACTGGGGCGACGAGGCCGCCCGCACCTTCCGACGCTGGCTCCAGGACCGGTACGGCACCCTCGACGCGCTCAACACCGCCTGGGGCACCGACTTCTGGAGCCAGCGGTACGGTGACTGGGCCGAGGTCCTGCCACCGCGCCGCGCCCACTACCTGAAGAACCCGGCACACGTCCTCGACTTCCGGCGCTACACCTCCGACCTGCTCCTGGAGTGCTACCGCGCCGAACGCGACATCGTCCGCCGCCACACCCCGCACCTCCCCGTGACCACCAACTTCATGCCCTTCTGGTCCGGCCAGGACGGCTGGGCCTGGGCGGCGGAGGAGGACCTCGTCTCCGTCGACGTCTACCCCGACCCCCGCGACCCCCGGGGCGGCCAGTACAACGCCATGATCGGCGACCTGACCCGCTCCCAGGCCGGCGGCCGCCCCTGGATGGTGATGGAGCAGGCCGCCGGAGCGGTCAACTGGCGGGGCGTCAACCACCCCAAGCCGCCCGGCCTCAACCGCCTGTGGGCGCTCCAGGCCGTCGCCCACGGGGCGGACGCCGTCTGCTACTTCCAATGGCGCCAGTCCCGCCAGGGAGCGGAGAAGTTCCACTCCGGCATGCTCGGCCACGCCGGGGAGCGGGGGCGCGTCTTCCAGGAGACCGTCCGCCTCGGGGAGGACCTCGCCCGGCTCAGCCCCCGCGTCGCGGGCAGCCGCGTCACCACCGACATCGCCGTGCTGCACGACTGGGACTCCTGGTGGGCCGACGGTCAGGACGGGGCGCTCTCCCGCCGCGTCGACCACGCCGAGATCGTCCGCGCCTGGCACCGCGCCCTCTTCGACGCCCGCCTCCCCGTCTCCTTCGCCCACCCCCACCACGACCTCACCGGCCACCGGCTCGTCCTCGTCCCCCACCTCCACCTCCTCGACGACACCGCGATCGACAACCTCACCGCGTACGTGCAGGGCGGCGGCACCCTCGTCTGCGGCTTCCTCACCGGCATCGTCGACCAGGACGGCCGGGTCCGCCCCGGCGGCATGGACCCCCGCCTCCGCGCGCTCCTCGGCATCGACCTGCTCCAGGAGTGGTGGCCGCTCGACGAGGACGAACGCGTCGACTGCGGCACCTTCCACGGCACTCTCTGGTCCGAGGAGCTCACCCCCGCGGCGGGCGCGGAGACCGTCGCCGCCTACCGGGGCGGCGAGCTCGACGGGCTGCCCGCCGTCCTGCGCAACGGCCGCGCCTGGTACGTCTCCACCCTCCCCGAACCCGAAGCCCTCCGCGAGCTGCTCGCCGCCGTCGCGCGCGAGGCCGGGACGCGCCCCGTCCTCGACGGCCTGCCCGAGGGCGTCGAGGCGGTCCGGCGCGGCGAGCTGCTCTTCCTCCTCCACCACGGCCGCGACCCGGTCACGGTGCCGCTGCCCGGCCGCCACCGCGACCTGCTCACCGGCACCCTCTCGACGGGGGCGCTGACGCTGGAGCGGTACGGGGTCGCCGTCCTGGAGGAGACCCCGTGACGCCCGACCCGGCGGGGCCCCCGGCGGGGCCCGACCCCGCGGCCTTCCACGGCCCCGTCCACGGCACCTGGGAGCCCGGACCCGCAGCCCGCTGGGAGGACGCCTTCCTCGCCGGCAACGGCCGGCACGGCGCCCTCGTCCTCGGCGACCCCGAGGACGACCCGGTGATCGTCACCCACCACACCCTCGTACGCCCGAACAACCCGCCCGCCGACACCAGGCCGCCCCGGCTCGCCGCCGCGCTCCCCGCCCTCCAGGACGCCCTGCTCGCCGGGGACGTGACAGCCGCCGAACGCTTCACGGACGGGCGGCCGCTGCGCTGGGTGCGGCCCTTCCACCCCGGCTTCCGGACCCGCGTCCGGCGCCCGCCCGGCGGACCGGCCCTCCCCGTCCGCCGGTCCGTGGACTTCACCACCGGGGTCGTCACCTGTCTGAGCGGGCAGCGGCGCAGCGAGGTCTTCGTCTCCCGCGCCGACGACGTCCTCGTCCAGTACGTCACGGAGCCCGGCCCCGCCGTCGAGATCGACCTCGACCACCGGCTGCCCGGCGTCCCCCCGGACCTCATGACCGGCCGGGGCGTCGCCACCGCCCGCCGGGAGACCGTCCTGACCCTGCGGGCCCGCTACCCCGACAGCCCGCTCGGCTACACCGGCCTCGCCCTCCTGCTCACCGACACCGGCCGCACCGCGGTCACCGCCTCCGGCGTCCGCGTCGAAGGCGCCCGGCGACTGCTGCTCCTCACCCGGGTGCGGCGCCACGAGGGCGAGCTCGACACGGCGGGGGAGACGGACGAACTGCGGGCGCTCCTCGGCGACGACCCCGACACGGACCCCGACACGGATCCCGACACGGACCTCGCCGCGCTCCACGCCCGCCTCCTCGCCCGGCACACCGCCCCGCACGGCGCCGCCTACCGGCGCGTCACGCTCGACCTCGGAGCGGACCCGGCGGAACGGGCCCTCCCGGGCTCCGCGCTCCTCGGCCGGCCCACCGCCGGACCCGCCCTCCTGGAGCGGCTCTTCGCCGCCGGCCGCTACCACCTGCTCTCCGCCTCCGGCACCCGTCCGCCCCGGCTCACCGGCCTGTGGACCGGCGACTGGGACACCGCCTGGTCCGGGGCCCACACCACCAACGCCAACCTCAACCTCCAGACCTCGTCCGCCGTCGCCGCCGACCTCCCCGAGGTGACGGAGGCGCTCGCGCGGCTGATCAGGGACCAGCTCCCGGACTGGCGCGACAACGCCCGGGAGATCTTCGGCGCCCGGGGCATCGTCGCCCCCTCCCACACGGACGGCGACTCGGGGCACACGTACCACTTCAGCCGCGAGTACCCCCTCCACCTGTGGACCGCCGGAGCCGACTGGCTCCTGAAGCCGCTCCTCGACCACGAGGAGGCGACCGGCCGCCGGAACCCGGCCGTCTCCGCCGCCCTCGCCGAACTCGCCCTCTTCTACGAGGACTTCCTCACCCGCACCCGGCCCGACGGGCGGATCGCCGTCGTCCCCTCGTACTCACCGGAGAACCGGCCGCGCGGCGGAAGCTGGGGCGCGGTCGACGCCACCATGGACGTCGCCGCCGCCCGGCACGCGCTGCGCGCCGCCGCCGACCGCGCCCCGGCACCCGACGCCGGGCGCCTTCGGGCGCTCGCCGACCGCCTCCCGCCGTACCGGGTCAACGAGGAGGGAGCGCTCGCCGAATGGGCCGCACCCGGCCTCGGCGACCGCTACGACCACCGGCACCTCAGCCACCTGTACCCCGTCTGGCCGCTCGACGAGATCAACCCGTACGACACCCCCGAGCTCGCGAAGGCCGCCCACCGCGCCCTCGAACTGCGGGGCAGCGAGAACGACTCGGCCCACGGACACTTCCACCACGGCCTGGTCGCCGCCCGGCTCCGCGACCCGGCCCGCACCGACGACGCCCTCGGCCGGATCCTCGCCGGCGACCACTTCCACGCCTCCCTCATGAGCGCGCACTACCCGGGCCGCGACGTCTACAACGCCGACGCCGCGCACACCCTGCCGACGCTGATCGTCGAGGCCCTCGTGCAGTCCACGCCCGACCGGCTCGTCCTGCTGCCCGCACCGCCCGCCCGATGCCCGCACGGGCGGCTCACCGGCGTACGGACCCGGTTCGGCGCCCGCGTCGACCTCGATTGGTCGCCGGGGGAGTACCGGGCGGTCCTCCGCCCCGACCGCGACGCCGTCGTCGAGCTGATCGACCCGGCGGGCACGGTGTCCCGGCTCGTCCTGCGGGCGGGCGAGGAACGGGTCGTCGGTTCCGTGGGTTCCCTCGGTCCCTGAGGGGCTACCGAGGGGGCGGCGGGCCCGAGCTGTCCCGTACGGTCAGGGCGGGCGTGAGGAGTTCGACCCCCGTGGCCTCGTCGTCGTCGGGCCGGGCGAGACGGCCGATCAGCCGCTCCACCGCCCTGCGACCCAGCTCCTGCGCCGGGATCGCCACCGAGCTGAGGGCCACCGAGGCCTGGGCGGCGACCTGGTCGGCACAGACCGCGACCACCGACACGTCCTCGGGCACGGCCCTGCCCGTACGCCGGAGCAGCGCGAGCAGCGGCTCGACGGCCGTCTCGTTCTGCACGACGAAGGCGGTGACGCCGGGCCGTTCGTCGAGGATCCGCGCGAGCACCCCCGCCACCGCGTCGTGGCCGCCCTCGCACGGCCGGTGCAGCAGCCGGACGCCGAGCTCGGCCGCCCGGTCCCGCAGCCCGCGCAGGGTCCGCTCGGCGAAGCCCGTGTGCCGCGCGTACACCCCGGGGGACTCGCCGATCACCGCGACCTCCCGGTGCCCGAGGCCCGCCAGGTGCTCCACGCACAGGGCACCGGCCGCCGCGAAGTCGAGATCGACACAGTTCAACCCGGCCGGATCGGCGGGGAGTCCGACCAGGACGGACGGCGGGCCCGCCGCGCGCAGCACGGGCAGCCGCTCGTCGTCGAGCTGCACGTCCATCAGGATCACCGCCTCGGCGAGACCGCTGCCGGTGACCCGGCGAAGCGCCGACGGCCCCTCCTCGCCGGTGAGGAGCAGGACGTCGTAGCCGTGGGCGCGGGCGGCCGTGGCGACGGCGACCGCGATCTCCAGCATCACCGGCACGTACATGTCGGTGCGCAGCGGCACCATGAGCGCGATGATCCGGGACCGGCTGCTGGCCAGCGCGCGGGCGCCCGCGTGGGGCTGGTAGCCGAGCCGTTCGATGCTGGCCCGCACCCGCTGCCGGGTGGGGTCCGAGATGGGCCGCTTGCCGCTGAGGACATAGCTCACCGTGCTCGCCGACACTCCGGCGTGCCGGGCAACCTCGGCAAGGGTGACCATCCGTTCTCCCCGTGGCCAGGACGGTGGTGCGTCCATGTGAATCGCTTCGACGCGGCCCGTCGAGTGATCGCTTCGGCGACCCGAGCCGACCGTAACGCGGGGGAGTTGAGGTGTCCAGACTGCGGGCGGCGCGATGTCGAAGCGCTTCGACGTGGAACGTGACCCTCGGGTCGTCTGAACCGTTCAGTCTTGACGGTGAACTGGTCGGTATAGTTCCCTCCTTCCCGGGGCGGCGCGGGCCGCCGGCCGGGACGAAGGGGGCGGAGAGATGTTCGCGGTGGTGTACCGGTGGCGGGTGAGGCCGGGCAAGGAGCAACTGCTCGCCGACGGCTGGCACCGGGTGACCGTGGCGATCCACCAGGAGTGCGGCAGCTACGGCTCCCGGCTCCACCGGGCGGACGACGGCACCTGGGTGGCGTACGCCCGCTGGCCCGACCGCGAGACGCGGGAGAAGTGCGGGGCCCCCGACCCGGAGGGCGAGGCGATGATGCGCGAGGCGATCGCGGAGTACTTCCCCGAGACGCGCCTCACCCTCGTCGACGACCTGCTCGCCGAACCGGAGGCCGACTGAGGGACGGGGCACCGCGCTCAGGGGCGCAGCAGGACCTTGCCCGTGTCCGGATCGCCGCCCACCAGGGCGAGCGCCTCGCCGAACCGTTCCAGCGGGAACTCGTGGGTGACGAGCGGGGCCGGGTCGAGCAGCCCCAGGGAGAGGGCGCGGACCGCGTCGGCCCAGGCGGCCGAAGGGGCGCCGAAGACGCTGCGGATCTCCAGCTGGCTCACGGACAGGTGGACCGGATCGATCCCGGTGGCGTCCGCCCCGAACATGCCGGTGAGCACCACCCTGCCGCCCCGGCGGGCCAGCAGGCAGGAGGAGGCCGCCGTGGTGGGCGCCCCGGCGGTCTCGACGACCAGGTCGAAACGCCCGGCGTCGCCCTCCGCCTCCTCCGGCGTGAGGGCCCGGCCCGCCCCGAAGCCCAGGGCCCGCGCCGCCCGTTCGGTACGCGGGTCCACGACGGTCAGTTCGGCGGGGGAGCGGGTGGCGAGCCACTGGACGGCGAGCAGCCCGAGCGTTCCGGCGCCCACGACGGCGATCCGCTCGCCCGGCCGCGGCCGCCCCGCCCGTACCGCGGCCGCGACGACGGCGGCCGGTTCGACCAGGGCCGCGGCCCGCGGGTCCACCCCGTCCGGCAGCGGGTGCAGCAGCCGGGCGGGGACCACCAGGTGGTCGGCGAAGGCTCCCGGCTCGGTGAAGCCGGTCTCCGCGTACCCGGCCGTGCACAGACTGGTCTCCCCGTACCGGCACCGCTCGCACGTCCCGCAGGCCCGGAAGCCCTCGGCGACGCACGGCCGGCCGAGCAGCGCCGCGTCGGCGCCGGGCCCGACGGCCTCGACGGTGCCGGACCACTCGTGCCCGGGGACCACCGGGTAGCGGACGTAACCGGGGGCACGGCGGCCCTCGTACAGTTCCCGGTCGCTCCTGCAGATCCCGGCGGCGGCGACCCGCACGCGGACCTCGCCCGGGCCGGGGACGGGAGGCTCCCGCTCGACGAGCCGGTGCTCACCGGGCCGGTCGACGACGACGGCGCGACTGGACGTGGTGCTCATGCCGGCCGCCTCCGTTCCCAGCCCTCGGCCCACAGGTCGAACCGGGCCCGCTGCTGCGGGAACTCGGCCGCTGCGTCCACGTCGAGCTCGACGCCGAGGCCGGGCGCGTGGGAGACCGTGAAGCAGCCGGTCTCCGGGTCGACCTCCGGCGCGCCGTGCACGACCTTCTTGATCTCCGCGTCGGCGAAGTCGTTGAAATGCTCCAGGACCTTGAAGTTGGGCGTGCAGGCGGCGAGTTGCAGGCTCGCGGCCGTGAGCACCGAACCGCCGACGTTGTGCGGGGCGACGAGGACGTAGTGCGTCTCGGCGGTGGCCGCGAGCTTCCTGGCCTCCAGGATGCCGCCGATGTGCCCGACGTCGGGCTGCACGATGTCCGCCGCCTGCGACTCGAACAGCTCGCGGAACTCGATCCGGTCGTGGATCCGTTCACCGGTCGCGATCGGCAGGTCCACCTTGTCGGCGACCTTCCGCAGGGCCTTGAGGTTCTCCGGCGGCACCGGCTCCTCCAGCCAGGCGGGCCGGAACGGGGCCAGTTCGCGTGCGAGCCGGACCGCCGTCGCGGGGGAGAAGCGGCCGTGCATCTCCACCATGAGCTCGGTGTCGGGGCCGATCGCGTCCCGGACGGCCTCGATCAGCGCGACCGCCTCCCGCGAGCGCTCGGCGTCCAGCTCGTAGTGGCCGTTCCCGAACGGGTCGATCTTCAGGGCGCGGTAGCCGCGTGCCACGACCCCGCGGGCCGCCGCGTGGTAGGCCTCCGGGGTGCGCTCGGTGGTGTACCAGCCGTTGGCGTAGGCCTTGACCCGGTCGGTGACCTTCCCGCCGAGCAGCTGCCAGACGGGCACGCCGAGCGCCTTGCCCTTGATGTCCCAGCAGGCCGTCTCCACCACCGCGATCCCGGACATGACGATCTCGCCGGCCCGCCCGAAGTCCCCGTACTTCATGCGCCGGACGAGGTCCTCCACGGCGAACGGGTCGGAGCCCGCGATGTGGTTCGCCTCCGCCTCGCGGAGGTACCCGACCAGGGCGTCGGTGCGGCCGAGCATGCGGGTCTCGCCGACGCCGGTCAGCCCCTCGTCCGTGTGGACCAGGACGTACGTCAGGTTGCGCCAGGGCGTGCCGACGACATGAGTGGTGATTCCCGTGATGCGCACGGTGTTTGCTCCCTTCGGAATGCCGGACGCCGCCCGGCGGGACGGGGGACGGGGGACGGGGGACGGGGGGCGGGGGACGGCGGGACGACTGGACAGCTAGACGGCGGGATGGCGGGACGGCGGCGTGACCGTGGACGACGGCCCACGGGGATGTCGACGGGAGCACGCCCGCGCTACTCTCTGTCCGCGATTTCGGTCGCGGTACGGAATATCGAACAGCGCGAGCGTGAGGTGGGGGGCCATGGGACGACTCGTACCCGCGGTGACCAGGGCATTCGACATACTGGAGCTCTTCCTCGAGGGCGACGGCACGCTGTCCGCCCCCGAGATCACCCGCAGACTCCGGCTGCCGCGCACCACCACCCACGAGCTGGTCACCACCCTGACCGCCCGCAACTACCTCGTCCCGGTGCCGGAACAGCCCGGCCGCTACCGGCTCGGCGTCCGCACGTACCAGCTCGGCAGCCGGTACGCGGAGCAGCTCGACCTCGCGGCCGAGGGCCGGGAAGTGGCCCGCGAGGTGGCGGACACCTGCGGCGAGACCGTCCACGTCGCCCTCCTGGAGGACACGGACGTCATCTACATCGCCAAGGTGGACTCCACCCACGCGGTACGGATGGTCTCGGCCGCCGGCCGCCGGCTGCCCGCCCACTGCACCGCCGTCGGCAAGATGCTGCTCGCCATGCTCCCGGAGGACGAGCTCGACGAGCGCCTCGAAGGGCGCGAACTCGTCGCCATGACGCCCCGGAGCCTCACCGACCCGGACGCCCTGCGGGCCGCCCTCGCGGAGATCCGGATCCTCGGGGTCGCCGTCGAGCAGCAGGAGTCCAACCCCGACGTCAGCTGTGTCGCCGCACCCGTACGGGACCGCTCCGGCCGGGTCGTCGCGGCGCTGTCCGTGTCCGTGCCGGTGCACCGCTGGAGCGAGGACCGGGAGAACGAACTCACCGCCCTCGCCGTCAAGGGCGCGGGTGAACTCTCGGCCCGGTTGGGGTATCGGGCGGGGCGCTGAGGCGGGGGTCGGAGGCTGTGTCCCGGCTATTGGATGCGAATACTGGATCCAAAATCCGGTATCCGTATCCAATCTCCAATAGCCAACCTCCCATGTCCCGCAGCCGACAGCCAAGCGTCGGCGGCCGTCGTCACGCACCCGCGTCCCGGCGTTCGCGCGGTTGGCGCATGCGGCTGACCGGGCCGAAGACCTCCCGGTCGTCGAGGAAGCCCTCCAGGGCGAAGGCGGCCGCGCCCCGCGTGACTGCGTTGTGCGGCACCGCGCTGCGCCGCAGGGTCGCCGCCCGGTGCGGCAGCGGCAGGACGTGCCGGGTGACCGCCTCGTACGTGGCGCTCAGCAGGCGCTCGCCGAGCAGGTCCACGACCTGGTTGCCGAGGACGAGCGCCCGGGGGTTCAGCAGGTTCAGCAGATTGGCGACCGCCGCGCCCAGGTGGCGCGCGGTCCGGTCGACGACGGCCTCGGCCACCGGGTCCCGCTCCGCCACCGCGCGGGCCAGGGCGGCGACCGTCGCCGCGTCGTCCGTCCCCGCCGCCCGCGTGTCGTCGGGGGCGAGTTCGCGCCAGGTCTGGGCGATCCCCCGGGTGCTGACGTACGCCTCCACGCAGCCCCGGTTGCCGCAGGTGCACAGCCGGCCGTCGACGGCGAGACAGGTGTGGCCCCACTCGCCGGCGCTGTTGGTGAAGCCCCGGTAGAGCCGGCCGCCGATCGCGATCCCGGCGCCGACGCCGGCGCGCAGGGTGACCACCACCAGGTCGTCGACCTCCCGCCCGGCGCCGAACCACAGCTCGGCGACCGTGCTGGCGCGCAGCGGGTTGTCGAGCCAGAGGGGCAGCCCGAGGCGCTCGTCGAGCAGGGACCGCAGCGGAACCTCGCGCCAGGACCAGTACGGGGAGTACGACGAGACGCCGCCCTCGCGCTCCACCATGCCCGGCACGCTCACGCCGGCCCCGAGGATCCGCTCGCGGGGCACGCCGGAGCCGTCCATGAGCTCCTCGACGCACGCGGCGAGCTCCTCCACCACGTCGGCGGGCCGGACCTCGCCCGGGGGGAGCGGGCGCTCGACGGAGTGCCGGACCTCCAGGGCCAGGTCGAAGAGCTCGGCGTGGACCGAGGTCTCGGCGATGTCGACGCCGATCAGCGCGCCCCGCTCGGCGTTGACCGCGAGCCGCGCGCGGGGCCGGCCGCCGCTGGAGTCCTCGTGGCCGGCCTCGACGAGGACGCCGGCCTCCAGGAGCTCGGCGGTGAGGTTGGCGACGGTGGCGAAGGAGAGCCCGGTCGCCGCCGCCAGGTCCTGACGGCTCATCGCGCCCGGCCCCGCGTAGAAGCGCCGCAGGACCTCGAAGCGGTTGAGGCGGCGAATCTCCTGCGACGTCCGCTTGATCATCTGTGCTGTCCTCCGCTCGGCCTGCCCGTCCACCCGAGATCTTATTCAAAGGGTTGGAAGAAGAGGAGGGCAGGTTATTTACAACCGTTAGACGAACCCGTAGTTTTTCTCGCGCCGCACCAGTCGCCGACCGAGGAGGCCAGATGCACCACCTCAGGGCCACACCCTGCTCCCCCCTGCCCGGACGCCTGACGGAAGGACCCGTCTGGGACGCCCGGCGCCGGGAACTGCTCTGGGTGGACATCCCCGAGGGACTCGTCCACCGGGCCGCCCTGACGACGGACGCGCACGTGCCCGACCTCGCACCCCTCGGCACCCTCCGCTTCGACCGGCCCGTCGGCGCCGTCCTCCCCTGCGCGTCCGGCGCCCTCCTCGCCGCAGCGGGCACCTCGTTCCTGCACCTGGCGGACGGCCGGCCCGTCACCGAGGCCGTCGAACTGGCCGCGCCCGTCCTCCCCGACGACGGCCTCCCGCGCCGCATGAACGACGCCGCCGTCGACCCCGCGGGCCGGCTCCTCGCCGGAACCATGGCGTACGACGAGAGCCCCGGTGCCGGCGCGCTCTACCGCCTCGACCACGACGGGCTCACCACCCTGCTCGACTCCGTCACCATCTCCAACGGCCTCGGCTGGAGCCCCGACGGCACCCGGCTCTACTACGCCGACAGCCCCACCGGCCGCGTCGACGTCTTCGCCTACGACCCGGAGACCGGCGCCCTGGGCGACCGCCGCCCCTTCGCCGTCCTCGATCGGGGCGTCCCCGACGGCCTCGCCGTCGACAGCGAGGGCCGCGTCTGGGTCGCCGTCTGGGGAGGCGGCGAAGTCCTCGCCCACAACGCCGACGGCACCCTCCACGCGCGCGTGGAGGTGCCCGCCTCGCACGTGACGAGCTGCGCCTTCGCCGGACCCGGGCTCGACGTCCTGGTCATCACGACGGCGTCCGTCGGCCTCGACGAGGACCGCCTGCGCGCCGAACCCGACGCGGGCCGCCTCTTCACCTGCCGCCCGGGCCCGACGGGCCTCCCGACCACGCCGTACGCCGACCACTGAGCCGCACCCCTCCCGTACCGCCACCAAGGAAGCCCCATGACCACCCCGTACGACGGGCTGCGTGCCGCCCTGGACGCCGTCCCCGTCATCGCGATCCTCCGCTCCGCCTCCGCCGACCGCTTCGCCGAAGTCACCGACACCCTCCGGGCGTCCGGTGTCCGCGCCGCCGAGTTCACGCTCACCACTCCCGGCGTGCTCGACGCCCTCCGCGAGTACGCCGCCGACGCCCCGCCCGGACTCGCCCTCGGCGCCGGCACGGTCACCACCCCCGCCGAGGCGCACGCGGCCGTCGAGGCCGGAGCCACCTACCTCATCACCCCGACCACCTCCACCGAGGTCATCGCCGAGGCCGTCCGTCTGGACGTCCCGGTGCTGCCCGGCGCGTACACGCCGACCGAGATCCTCACCGCCTGGCGGGCGGGCGCCACGATGGTGAAGCTCTTCCCCGCCGCCACCGGCGGACCGGAGTACCTCAAGGCCGTCCGCGCCCCGCTGCCCGACGTCCCCCTCGTGCCGACCGGCGGCATCGGCGCCGCCGACGCCCCCGCCTACCTCGCCGCCGGGGCCACCGCCCTGGGCATCGGCAGCCCCCTCGTCGGGGACGCCTGCGAGGGCGGCTCGCTCGCGGCCCTCACCGAACGCGCCGCCGCCTTCCTGGAAGGGATACGCGCATGACCGCGCCGACGCCCGGCCCCACCCCCGTCCCCGCTCCCGCCCTCGTCACCCTCGGCGAGGCCATGGCCGTCGTCGCCGCCACCGAGCCCGGGCCCCTCGCCTCCGGCGCCGCCCTGCGGCTCGGCTGGGCCGGTGCCGAGGCGACCGTCGCCGTCGGTGTCAGCCGGCTCGGCCACCCGGCGGCCTGGACCGGCCGGGTCGGCGCGGACGCGACCGGTGCGATGGTCCTCGCGGGTCTGCGCGCCGAGGGCGTCGACGTCTCCACGGCCCGTACGGACCCGGCGGCCCCCACCGGCCTGATGCTCCGCGAGCGCCGCACCGCCGACCGGCTCCGCGTCACCTACTACCGGGCCGGTCTCGCGGGCTCCCGGCTCGCCCCCGAGGACCTCGACGAGGAGCGGATCGCCGGAGCCCGGGTCCTCCACGTCACCGGCATCACCCCGGCGTTGAGCGCCACCGCCCGCGCCGCCGTCGAGCACGCGGTCGCGCTCGCCCGCGCCGCCGGGGTCGCCGTCTCCTTCGACGTCAACCACCGCGAACGGCTCTGGAGCCGGGCGGAGGCCGCCGACGTGCTCGCCCGCCTCCTCCCGTACGCGGACATCGTGTTCGCCGGCCCCGAGGAGGCCGCCCTCCTCGTGCCCGAGGACGAGCCCGAGCGGATGGCCCGCGCGCTCACCCGGCTCGGCCCCCGGCAGGCCGTCCTGAAGCTCGGCGCCGAGGGAGCCCTCGCGGTCGTCGACGACGAGCTCCACGTCCGACCCGCCGTCCCCGTCACCGCCGTCGACCCCGTCGGCGCCGGCGACGCCTTCGTCTCCGGCTACCTCGCCGCCGTCCTCGACGGCTCCCCGGCCGCGGAACGCCTCCGCCTCGCCGCCCTCTGCGGAGCCTTCGCCGTCTCCGTCCCCGGCGACTGGGAGGGCCTCCCGCGCCGGGCCGAACTCGACCTCCTCGCGGCGCAGGACATCAGCCGCTGAACCCCTCCGTACACCTCGCGGCGCAGGACACCGGCCGCTGCCCCCGCCCCGCACACCAGACCACCAGGAACCCACTGCCATGAACCGTTTCTCCGGACAGACCGCCGTCGTCACCGGCGCGGCCTCCGGCATCGGCGCCGCCAGCGCCGTCCGGCTCGCCGCCGAGGGCGCGGCGGTGCTCGTCTCCGACATCGCCGACGAGGCGGGCGAGGCCGTCGCCGCAGCCATCCGCGCCGACGGCGGCCGCGCCGCCTACGTCCGCTGCGACGTCTCCTCCGAGGCCGACTGGAAGGCGCTGCGCGAGGAGGCGCACACCCGCTTCGGCCCGGTGAGCGTCCTCCACAGCAACGCCTTCATCCACACCACGGCCGCCGCCCACGAACTCCCCGTCGCCACCTGGGACCGGGAGATGGCCGTCAACCTGCGGGCCCTGTACTTCGCCACCCGCGTCTTCCTCGACGACCTGCGCGCCGAGCGCGGCAGCCTCGTCGCCACCTCCAGCGTGCACGCCGGCTTCGGCCTGCCCGGCTACGCCGCGTACGCCGCCGCGAAGGGCGGGATGTGCGCGCTCGTCCGCCAGCTCGCCGTCGAGTACGGGCCCGAGGTCCGCTTCAACTCCGTGCTGCCGGGCCCGATCCTCACCGACGTGTGGAACGAGGTCGACGAGGAGGGGCGACGGCTCTCCGCCGACGCCACCGCCCTCGCCCGGCTCGGCCGTCCCGAGGAGGTCGCGGCCGCCGTCGCCTTCCTCGCCTCCACCGACGCCGCCTACATCACCGGCGCCGACCTGGTCGTCGACGGCGGCTGGACCGTCAAGAAGGACTCCAAGTGACATGGGCCCGCAAGTGAAGAAGGAATCCACGTGAAGATCACCGCTCTGCGCACCTACCTCGTCGCCCCCCGCTGGTGCTTCCTGCGCATCGACACCGACGAGGGCGTCACCGGCTGGGGCGAACCCGTCGTCGAGGGCCGCGCCCACACCGTCGCCGCCGCCGTCGAGGAACTCTCCGACTACCTGATCGGCCAGGACCCGATGAAGATCGAGGACCACTGGCAGGTCCTCACCAAGGGCGGCTTCTACCGCGGCGGCCCGGTCCTCTCCAGCGCCGTCGCCGGCATCGACCAGGCCCTGTGGGACATCACCGGCAAGGCCCTCGGCGTCCCCGTCTGGCAGCTCCTCGGCGGCAACGTCCGCGACCGCGCCCGGGTGTACAGCTGGATCGGCGGAGACCGCCCCGACGAGGTGGCGAGCGAGGCCCTGGCCCGCAAGAACGAGGGCTTCACCGCCATCAAG
>NZ_JBEXSZ010000081.1:0-37651 GCF_040613865.1 Streptomyces sp. NPDC006197
GGACGGCGCCTGGGTCAGGGAAGCGGCGGCGGCCTACGCGGACAAGCACACCGGAAAGCACGGGGAGGCACAGGCATGACGACCGACGGTTGGCCCGAAGGAGTGGTGAACGGGGCCTCGCCGGGCCCTTCGGCGTGGGGCCCGCGGACCGGGCCCGGGCCTGATCACCGGCGTGATCACGGGCCGATCGGCCGTCCGGCGCGCGGCCGGAACAGGCCGGGGCGGAGGTCCGTACCCCCTTCGGACTCTTGTGAAATTTTTCACCCGACCCCTTGGCCGGGTACTCCCATCCGTGCTGAGATGCCGTCCTACTCAACAGCTCGATGGCGCGCTCGGGGAGGGCAATGTGGCGGATACCGCCATGTCTGGTTCCGAATCAAGGGATGGCGAAGATCCGTCCCTCGCCTACGGCAAGGAGACACCCGTGGAGACCGCCATATGGCGGCTCCGCTCCCGGGGTTGCTGGACGGACGCGGCCGCGCTCCTCGCGCCGCACGCGTCCGAACCGGCAGCCGCACTCGAAAGGGCCGCGCTGCTCATCGAGCGCTGCCTCTACACCGAGAAGGGCTGGGCCGACGCCGAGGAGGCGCTGAGGGCGGCCGAGGCCGTCGCCGGCACCGACGAGGAACGCGGGGCCGCGGCCTGCGAACGCGGCTATCTCGCCTACGCCTCCACGCTGTTGGGGGTGCGCGACCGGGCCGACGAGGCCCGGATGGCGCTGGGCCGGGCGGCGGCGCTGATCGGCCCCTCCGCGAGCGGCCGTCCCCTCCTGGACTTCCGGCGCGGGCTCGTCGCCCAGAACCTCGGCGACTCCCCGCAGGCGGCCCGCGCCGCGTACCGCAGGGCGCACGAGGGGGCGACCGCCCAGGGCGACTCGCTCCTGCTCTCCTTCACCTGGCGGCACCTCGCCGGACTCGCCCTGCGCGAGGGGGAGTTGGCGGAGGCGCGGCACGGCTTCGCGGAGTCCCTGCGGATCCGCGAGGAGCTGGGCTACCTGGTCGGCACGGCCCCGGCGCTCACCGCCCTGGCGAACACGGAGACCGAGCCGGAGGCGGGCCGTCTGCGCGCCGAGGCCCGGCGCCTCTTCCAGCTGCTCGGCGGGGTGCCGACCTGGCTCTCGGCCCAGCTGGCGCCCCGGCCCGCCGCCTGAAGTCGCCCGTACGGGACGTCTTCTGACGTCCCGTACGGATCAGCTCCTCGGGGCCAGGCACACCAGGCTCTCGTCGGTGCCGACGAGCAGGGAGCCGGCGCCGGTGACCGCGACCGCGCGGACCGGGGGGCCCGGGCGGAAGGAGAGCGTCGGGCCGTCCTCCGGCCGGTGGAGTTCGACCAGGCCGTCGGCCCAGGCGGCGGCGACCAGCGGGCCGTGCGGGGTCTCGGTCGCGTGCAGGGAGACGACCGGCGAGGGGCGTTCGGCGAGGGGCTCGGGGCGCGCGGTGCTGCCCGGCGTCCAGAGCCGGACGCTCCCGTCCGCCCCGCCGGAGCAGACGAAGGGGGTCTCGGACTCGACCGCGGCGACGGCCGTGACCCGGCCGCTGTGCGCGGCCGACTGGTGAAGTCCCGTCAGGCCGAAGGCGTGGACGGAGCCCAGCCGGTCCCCCACCACCACCGAGCCGGCGATCGCCGCGAGGGCCGTCCCCGGGTGGCGGGCCAGGGTCGCCGAGACCGCCTCGGTGAGCCGTTCCAGGTACGGGGGCCGGGGCGCCGTTCCCCGTACGGCGTGCAGCCGGCCTCGGTCGTCCAGGAGCAGCACCGTGCCGTCGGGCGCGGGTGCCAGCGCGGTGATCCGGCCGGGGACGGTGTGCGCGAGCCGGCCGGCCGGGCTCGCGTCGGCCTCGTGGAGCAGACGCACGGTGCCGGTGGGGTCGCCGACGAGGAGGGTTCCCTCCAGGGGGCCGCCGGCCGCGCCGAGCACGGTGACCGGGCCCGGCCAGGGCGGCGTCAGGTCGCCGCGGTGGCGGGCCCACCGGACCCGCCACGGAGCGGCTTCCGCGAGCTCGGCGAGCGCGGGGCGGAGCCGGGGGTCGGCGCCGTCGCCCAGCGCGGCGAGCAGGACCAACGCCCTGTCCGACGGGGCCTGTTCGCGGCAGAGCGACTGCCCGGCGCGCATCCAGGCGGTCCGGAGGCCGCCGTGCTCGTCGACGGCGCCCTCGCCGGGGCGGGCGGACGGCTCGGGCCCGTCGAGGGTGCCGGGCACCCCGGCGAGGGCGGCGCCGGTGACGTACGCCGTGGTGACGAGCAGCGGGTCGGCCGCGCAGACGGCGGCCGGGTCGGAGAGGTCCGGCAGCGGCGGGGCCGGCTCCGCCCGGGCCCCGCCGGCGGACTCGGGCTCCCCGTCCAGGTCGACGACGGTGATCCGGCGGCCGGCGCGCAGGACGGCCGGGGCCGGGGTGTCGCTCCGGGCCTCGACCACGAGGCGGATCCTCCCGACACCGGCGAGCTCCGCGACGAGCCGGGTGAGCGCGGCGGGTTCGGCGGCGGCGTGGAGGTCCGTGAGGAGGAGGACGGCCCCGCCGGCGGGCCGCGGCTCGCTGGTGGCGAGGGCGTGGACGAGGTCGCCGGGCGACCGGGCCACGACACCGAGGCGGTCGGCGATCGTCCAGGCCGCGCCGAGGGCGCTCTGCCCGGCGAGCGGGACGAGCACCCGGGGCGCCCGGCGGCGGGAGCGTCCGGAGCGCGGGCCGTGCGCGGCGAGCCAGCCGAGGAGGGCCGTCTTGCCGTTGCCCGGGGCGCCGGTGACGAGACAGAGCCGGGGCGCCTCGGGGTCGGTGAGCCAGCCGAGCAGCGCGGCGGCCTCGGCTTCCGTACCGCCCCATGCCGGGGACGGGCTCGCGGACGGCATGGGACACCTCACGGGTGACGCGGTGCGGGCAGCTGACGCCTCCGACCTTAGTCGTCCCGGGGGCCGGGAGTGCCGTCTCGGTCAAGGTGGATCACGGCGCGATGCCGGGCACCGCGGGCCGGCCTGCCGGGCCTCAGCACTCCGAGCCGGTGAAGTGCTCCCGCACCAGGCTCTGGACGACGGTCAGGTCCTGGGCGATCAGGGCGTCGAGGAGGGCGGTGTGCTCGGCGGCGTCGGCGACGAGGTCGCCGTGGCGGAGGGCGGGGGCGCTGATCAGGGGCCACTGCGAGCGGCGGTGGAGGTCGTCCGCGACGGCGAGCAGCTGCTCGTTCCCGGCGAGGGAGAGGACGGCCCGGTGGAAGGCCCGGTCGGTCTCGGCGTAGTGGGCGCGGTCGCCCCGGGCGGCGGCGGTCGCGGTGGCCTCGGCGAGCGGCCGGAGCTCGGCCCAGCGGGCGGCCGGGACCGTGCGGGCGAGCCGCAGCATGACGGGGACCTCGATGAGCGCGCGGACCTCGGCGAGTTCGGCGAGCTCGCGGGGGGTGCGCTCGGTGACGCGGAAGCCGCGGTTCGGCACGACCTCGACGGCCCCCTCCACGGCGAGGCGCTGCATGGCCTCGCGGACGGGGGTGGCGGAGACGCCGAAGCGCTCGGCGAGGACGGGGGCGGAGTACACCTCGCCGGGGCGGAGTTCACCGCCGACGAGGGCGGTGCGGAGGGCTTCGAGGATCTGGCCGCGGACGGAGTGCCTGCGCACGGTGCGGGGGCCGGGAACCGCCGGTTCCCCGTGGGTGTGCTCGCCACGGGCGTGCTCGGGGCCACGCCCCGGCTCCGTGCCGCGCGTCTGCTCCGGTACCCGTACGAACTCCGGACGCGGCGGCTCCGGACGTACGGACTCCATGTGCAGCGGCTCCGGACGTACGGACTCCATGTGCGGCGGCTCCGGACGTACGGACTCCGTGTGCGGCGGCTCCGGACGCAGGGACGCCGTGCGGGCGGACTCCGGACGCGCCGGCTCCGGGCGTGCGGTCCCCGTGACGTCGCCGAAGGGCGGGGACGGTCTCTCCGTCGCCCGCTCGCGCGCTGCGCCCTGCTCCACCCGGGTCCTCCTGCGGCCTCGTGCCGGGCCCGGCTCGCGTCGCCGGGGTCCCCTGTGCACCATAGGCGAACGGACCGACATCCGGGGCATACGGGCCGCCGCCGCAGGTGGGAGGGGATCTCCGGTGGTGAGAGGCCACCCCGAATCGGGTAAGGTAAGGCTAACCTGCCAACGCTCGCGATTCGGTGGTCCGCATGACCGTCCCCGCCCTGCTGCCCGCCCCGCCGCCCGCTCCCCTCACCTCGCCCGTCGCGGCCGCCTACGCCCGGCTCGCCGAGGTCTTCCCCGGCCTGCGGATGGAGGAGCCCGCCCGGGACGAGCGGCTGCCGAGCGGCGCGGGCTGGGTCGGCGCGGACGAGCTCGCCGGCGGCGGTCCCCGCCTCGACGCCTTCCTCGCCTGGGACGACGCGCAGGTGCTGCGGGACTACGGCACCCGGGGCCGCCCCGACGTCGTCGCGAGCTTCGGGCTGCACCGGTACGCCTGGCCCGCCTGCCTCCTCGTCACCCTCCCCTGGTTCCTGGACCGCAGGGTGCCCCGCGTGCCCGTCCGGAACGTGGCCTTCCAGCGCACGCTCGGCCGCATGGCGGTCCGGGTGGAGGAGTTCGCCTGCCTGCCGGGCGACCCCGCGACCGCCCTCCCCGGCGCCCGGGTCGTCGACGACGAGGAGGCGCTGCGCGCCGAGGTACGCGCCTCGCTCGCCGAGCACTTCGAGGCCGTCCTCGACGGCTTCGGGCCCCGGATGCGACGCGGCCGCCGGGCCCTGTGGGGAATGGCCACGGACGAGATCGTCGAGGGCCTCTGGTACGTCGCGGCCCTGCTCGGCGAGGAGCGGCGGGCGATGGCCGAGCTCGAACTCCTCCTGCCGGGCACCCCCAAGCCGTACAAGCCGTACGCGGGCGGGGCGGGCTTCCGCGAGCTGGCCGGCACCGAGGGGCCCGACGGCGCTCCGCACGCCACCCGCGACCGGGCCACGTGCTGCTTCTTCTACACGCTGCGCCCCGAGGACACCTGCCTCACCTGTCCGCGCACCTGCGACGCCGAGCGCGTCCGCCGACTGACCGCGACCGCCTGAGGCTCCCGGGGCGCGACCGTGATTACGCCACCCGTCCGGGTGACGAGAATCGAACCCAATCCCCTTTCCCTGCACGGGCGTTCGACCAGATCGCACCTATTCGTATGCCCCGCGACCCCGATGGCGTGCTCTTGCCCCGAAACCCCTTGAGCACCCCGCGGGGTCGGCCAGTATGGGCCGCCAAACGCCCTACTGCGATGCAAGGGACACCGCATGAGACTGACCGACATATCGCTGGACTGGCTGCTTCCGGGCGGCGTGATGGTGGCCGGAGTCCTGACGGCGGTGGCGGTGCTCGCGCGCGGGAAGCGCGCCGGTGACCAGGCCGCGGCCGACGACTCCTGGGAACGCAGCGAGGAGCGCCGCAGACGCAAGGAGGCCGTCTACGGATTCGCCTCGTACGGGCTGCTCTTCCTCTGCGCGGCCGTCGCGGCGGCGCTCTCCTTCCACGGCCTCGTCGGCTTCGGCCGGCAGAACCTGAACCTCGCCGGGGGCTGGGAGTACCTCGTCCCCTTCGGCCTCGACGGCGCCGCCATGTTCTGCTCGGTGCTCGCGGTCCGCGAGGCCAGCCACGGCGACGCGGCCCTCGGCTCGCGCCTGCTCGTCTGGCTGTTCGCGGGCGCGGCGGCCTGGTTCAACTGGGTGCACGCACCGCGCGGCATGGGCCACGACGGTGCTCCGCACTTCTTCGCCGGCATGTCCCTCTCGGCGGCGGTCCTCTTCGACCGGGCGCTGAAGCAGACCCGCAGGGCCGCGCTGCGCGAGCAGGGCCTGGTGCCCCGCCCGCTGCCGCAGATCCGCATCGTGCGGTGGCTGAGGGCGCCCCGGGAGACCTTCGCGGCCTGGTCGCTGATGCTCCTGGAGGGCGTACGGACCCTGGACGAGGCGGTCGACGAGGTGCGCGAGGACCGGCGGGAGAAGGAGCAGAACCGGCTCCGCCGGCGCGACCAGGTCAAGCTGGACCGGGCGAGGCTCAAGGCGATCAACCGTCAGCACCGCGCCTTCGGGCTCGGTCGCGGCGGCGGTCGCCAGGTCGAGATGGCGGCCCTCGGCACCTCGTCCGGTACGGGTGCCGGCCCGGGTGCGGGCGGCGGTTCGGGCTCCGCGACGACGGCCGTGCAGGCCGCCGTCGCGGAGCCCGCCATAGCGGACCCCGGACAGCTGCCGCTTCGACCCCGGCCCTCCCTGCAAGCCGTGAGGGGCGATGAGCCCCGCCCCGGCGAGTCCCGGACGGTGGACCTCACCGCCGAGGACGACACCCAGGCGCTGCCCCGTCTCGACTCCCTGGAGCGCAAGCTCAAGGATCTGGAGCAGCAGTTCGGCTGAGCGGGGGAACAGGAAGGAAACCGGCGGGGCCGCCTCTCAGGCGGCCCCGCCGTTCAGTTCGAACCACACCACCTTGCCCGCGCCGTTCTCCTCGACCCCCCAGGAGTCGGCGAGTGCCTGGACGAGGACGAGTCCCCGGCCGTGCGTACCGTCGTCGGCGGGCGGTGCGTGCGGCCGCTTGAGCCCGGGCACGAAGTCGCGGACCTCGACCCTCAGCTGCTCGGGGACGACCGTCGCGGTCACGACGGCCCCGTGCTCGGTGTGGACCAGGGCGTTGGTCACCAGTTCGCTGGTGAGCAGTTCGGCCACGTCGGAGGCGCCCGGCCCGCCCCACCTCCGCAGCAGTTCGCGCAGGGCGTGTCGCACCTCCGGCACCGCGGTGAGATCGGCGCATCCCACCTTTCTGAGCAGTTGAGTCGGCTGTCGTGCCTCCCCGGCCATATCCCCCACCCACAGGTCGCGTCGAACAGGCTCACGGGGATGCATGCCCCGCATCACCGTCCGCATTCATGAGGCGGGACTTTCCGGACACCCCTCAGGGCCTGGGGACGTTGCGCAGGTTGGAACGGGCCATCTGGAGCATCCGGCCCACGCCGCCGTCCAGGACGATCTTGCCGGCGGAGAGCGCGAAACCGGTCACCATGTCGGCGCTGATCTTCGGCGGGATGGAGAGCGCGTTCGGGTCGGTGACGACGTCGACCAGGGCCGGTCCCCTGTGCCTGAAGGCGTCCTTGAGGGCGCCCGCGAGGTGCTTGGGCTTCTCGACCCGGACGCCGTGGGCCCCGGCGGCGCGGGCGATGGCGGCGAAGTCCGGGTTCTTGTTCGTCGTCCCGTACGAGGGGAGTCCGGCGACCAGCATCTCCAGCTCGACCATGCCCAGCGAGGAGTTGTTGAAGACGATCACCTTCACGGGCAGGTCGTACTGGACGAGGGTCAGGAAGTCGCCCATCAGCATCGAGAAGCCGCCGTCGCCGGAGAGCGAGACGACCTGGCGGTTCCGGTCCGTGAACTGGGCGCCGATCGCCTGCGGCAGGGCGTTCGCCATGGAGCCGTGGCTGAACGAGCCGATGATCCTGCGCCGCCCGTTGGGCGAGAGGTAGCGGGCCGCCCAGACGTTGCACATGCCGGTGTCGACCGTGAAGACCGCGTCGTCGGCGGCGAGGTCGTCGATGACGGAGGCGACGTACTCGGGGTGGATCGGGACGTGCTTCTCGACCTTGCGGGTGTAGGCCTTGACCACGCCCTCCAGGGCGTCGGCGTGCTTCTTCAGCATCTTGTCGAGGAAGCGGCGGTCGGTCTTCGCGCGGACCCGGGGGATCACGCAGCGCAGCGTCTCACGGACGTCCCCCCAGACGGCCAGGTCGAGCCGGGAGCGGCGGCCGAGGTGCTCGGGCCGGACGTCCACCTGCACGATCTTGACGTCGTCGGGCAGGAAGGCGTTGTACGGGAAGTCGGTGCCGAGCAGGATCAGCAGATCGCACTCGTGGGTGGCCTCGTAGGCCGCGCCGTACCCGAGCAGCCCGCTCATGCCGACGTCGTACGGATTGTCGTACTGGATCCACTCCTTGCCCCGCAGGGCGTGGCCGACCGGCGCCTTGATCCGCTCGGCGAACTGCATCACCTCGGGGTGCGCCCCCGCCGTGCCGCTGCCGCAGAAGAGCGTCACCCGGTCGGCGGCGTCGATCATCCGCACGAGCGCGTCGACCTCGGCGTCCCCGGGGCGGACGGTGGGCCGGGTGGTGACGAGCGCAGTCGCCGCCGTCTTCTCCGGGGCCGGCTGGGAGGCGATGTCGCCGGGCAGCGAGACGACGCTGACGCCGCCGCGGCCGACGGCGTGCTGGATCGCCGTGTGGAGCAGCCGGGGCATCTGCTGCGGGTTGGAGATGAGCTCGCTGTAGTGGCTGCACTCGCGGAACAGCTGGTCGGGGTGGGTCTCCTGGAAGTAGGAGAGCCCGATCTCGCTGGACGGGATGTGCGAGGCGAGGGCGAGGACCGGGGCCATGGAACGGTGGGCGTCGTACAGGCCGTTGATCAGATGGAGGTTGCCGGGCCCGCAGGAGCCCGCGCAGGCGGCGAGGCCGCCGGTGATCTGGGCCTCGGCGCCCGCGGCGAAGGCGGCGGCCTCCTCGTGCCGCACCTGGACCCAGTCGATCGCCTTGGTGCGGCGGATCGCGTCGACGACCGGGTTCAGGCTGTCGCCGACCACTCCGTACAGGCGTCGGACGCCCGCCCGGACGAGGATGTCGACGAACTGTTCCGCAACGTTCTGTCTGGCCATGGCTCCATCAACACACGGCCCGGCGGGTCACGCCTCCCAGACGGCCGCCCCCGTACGGTCGTCGGCGTAACCGGTCACCCTCAGCTGGGTGTCCGCGAGGAAGGCGGCGAGGCCGGGCGGCTCGGCGTCGGCCCAGCGGGCGGCGAGCTCGTGGGCGAGGGCGGGTTCGCCACGCATCGGCTCGGCGAGTCCGGGCGAGGCGAGGAGCAGGGTGTCACCCGGGCGGGCCACGGACGCGCGGAAGCGGAACGGCTCGGCGGGCGGCGGCACGGGCTCCTCGACGAGCGGCGGCGCGGTGGTGATGCCGAGGTCCATGGTGAGCCTGTCCCCCTCCTCGGTCGCCTCCGGGACGGGCGGCGGCGAGCCGAAGCCGACGACGGGGGCGCCGGTGACGGCGGCCGGTTCGGGCAGGAGCGGTTCGAGGTCCTGCCAGGAGCCGTCGCGGAGCCGGAAGAGGCCGCCGCCGCCGATGCCGAAGAAGACGCGGGTGCGGCACTCGGGGTCGGCGGGGACCAGGAGGCAGCGGAGGGTCGCGGTGTACTCGTCGGGGGCGAGGCCCCGCTCGGCGGCGCGGGCCCGCAGCTTGCCGTACGTCCGGTCGGTGAGCCGGTGGAGGCCGGACTTGAGGTCGCCGCGGCGGCCGGACCTGATGTCCTCGGAGAGCCGGGCGTGGCTGCGGCAGACGGCCTCGGCGATCCAGTGGCAGGCGTCGGCGGCGGCGAGGTGGGCGTCCTCGGCGGCGCGGGCGCCGGCGGCGACGGCGACGAGGACGAGCGCGGTCTCGTCGTGGCCGAAGCGGGCGGTGAGCAGGGCGTCGCGGCGGGGCTCGCCCCGGTAGCGGGCGGAGTCGCCGCGCACGGAGGCGGCGCGCAGGGTGCAGGTGCCGTAGCGGGCGCCGTCGAGGACGGTGTCGGCGACCAGTTCGGCGAGCTCGCCGGGGCGGGCGACGGGCAGCGCGGTGGGCTCGGCCTCGTAGGTGGGCGGCCTGCTGCCGATGAACCCGGTCCTCGGGCGGGGCACGGAGACCTCGGCGGTCGGCTCCGGGGGCGGGGGCACGGGCACCTGGACGGTGAGGTCAGGGCCGGGCTCCGGCTCCTGAGGGGCCGGCTCCTCGGGCAACGGCACCTGGACGGTGGGCGTCTCGACGGGCGCGGCGGCCGGGGGTGGCGGCGGGGGCGGGGCCGGGAAGGTCTGCGGCCCGCCGCCCCCGGGCACCTCCCAGGGCGCGGGCCCACCCACGGCGGGCACCTGCCGGGGCGCGGGGGCCGCGCTCGACGCGGGCGGCGCGCTCGGCGCGGCGGCCGCGGGCGGCGCGCTCGGCGCAGGCGGCGCGGGCGGTGTGCTCGGCGCGGGCAGCGTGCTCGGCGTGGCGGCCGCGCTCGGCGCAGGCGGCGTGGCGGCCACAGGCGGTGCGGGTGGCGTCGGCGGTGCGGGTGGCGTCGGCGGTGCGCTCGGCCGGGAGGCCACCGGCGGCGTCGGCGGCACCAGGGGCGCGCTCGGTGCCGGTGGCACGGGTGCTGCCGACGGCGTCGAAGGCGGTGTCGGCGCCGGGGGCGGGCTCGGCGGCTTCGGCGCCGGGGGCGGCGGTGTGGACGGCGCGACCCCGGTCGGCGCCTTCTCCGGGCTCGGCGGCGCGGGCGCCGTCACCGGCGAACCGTCCCGCCGGCTCGGCGTCGCGCGGGGTGTCGTGTCGAAGTGGTCGTCGAGCGTGTCACCCGAGACCGTCGGGGCCGTGTCCGGCGCCGACTCGTCGTAGAGCTTGTCCCACCAGTTGTCCCCCTGCTGAGTCATGCCCTTATTGTCCACCGCCGACGGCATCGGAAAACGGGACACCAGGAAAACCGTTGCTGCAAATGGGTGGTCCGCCGGGCGGCCCCACCCCCCACGGGAAGGACGCCCGGCGGACCGGCGTGATCAGCGCACGTCGTAAGCGCGGATCACGGTCTGGGTGACGGAGTTGCCATGGGCGTCCGTCAGTTCGGTCTTCAGGGTGACCTGCTTGCCGGTCGCGCCCGCGTGGTTCACGGTCGCGGTCCAGCCGTCGCCCTGCTGAGAGACCCGCGCTTCGGTCCAGGTCGTACCGCCGTCGTAGGAGTACGAGAGCTTCGCCGAGGTGAGCGCCGCGGGGGTGTAGCCCGCGTGACCGGTCGCGGTGAGGCCGATGTGCTGGCCGTCGGTCGCGGTGAGGGTCTTGAGTCCGTCCTCCGGAAGGTCGTACCGGGGGAAGAGAATCGGGATGCCTTGAGAATAGACGCTCTCGTCAAGCTTGGAGGTGAATTTCCACACCGAGTTGACGGATGTGGAGCGGGCCCACACCTTGCTGCCGATCTTCATGGTGTTCTGTTCGAGCGTGTACGTCCCGGCTTCGGCCGGTACCTCGAAGACGCCGAACGGCCAGCTGTTCTCGCCGATGAGTTCGCCCTCACGGCGGAGGCGCAGGTTCCCGATGTCACCGAAGGAGCCGGGCTCGGCGTGGTGGGTGCTGTCGCCCCACATGGCGTCGGCGAAGCCGATGAGGTTGCCCTGCCGCTCGGCGGCGAGGACCGGCTTTCCCGTGGTGTCGCGCGGCGCGGTGGGCGCGATGACGCCGTCGTACCACTTCTCGGTGCGCTGCTCGCCGGGCGTGTACGCGTGGCGGGCGCCCATCATGATCTCGCCGAACGGGAAGCTGCTGTTGACCATCTGCAGCCAGGCGGTGTCACCGGTGGAGTAGTACTCGGTGCGGGTGCCGGGCGCGGGGACGGTCTCCAGGGAGCCGAAGGAGATGCCGACGCCGTTCGGGCGGTAGGCGGCCGGGAATTCCGTGAAGTCGGTGGTGATGCCGGCCGAGCCGTAGGTCGAGTCGGTGCGGCCCAGCCGGGAGTCGCGGACCCGGTACTCCTTGTCGTCGCGGATCGCGCCGGTCTCGGGGAAAGCGAGGTTGTAGAGGTAGGGGCTCTTCGCGGTGGCCCGCCAGTCGAGGGTGACCTCGCCGGCCGCCAGCTCGCCGAGGAGCGCGGTGGCCTCCGCGGAGGGGACGGAGAGGACGGGGAGGCCGAGGCCGGTGAAGCCGCCGCCCGGGTACCAGCGGCCGGGGGCCTGGTGGTACGTGATGACGGCGACGGCGCCGGCCGTCTTGGCGTTCCGGGCGAGGGTGCCCGCGTTGGTGGAGTCGTCCGGGAGCCGGACGAGGGCGATGCGGCCCTGGACCCCGGCGGCCTCGAGCTCGTCCGGCGTGCCCGTTCCGGCGTCGACGAGGCGGGCGGAGCCGGTGCCGTCGAGGTTGTCGGAGGCGACGGAGGCGGTGAGGGGGTGGAGGGTCAGGCCGCCGTTCGTGCGCAGCGAGGTGATCTGCGGGGCGGCGGTCCGCCAGTAGCTGCCGAACTCGAAGTCGCCCTCGTCGGCCCTGCCTTCGACCGAGGCGTAGTAGCCGCGGATGGTGCGTGGTCCCGCGGCGGTTCCGGCGTGCAGCCAGAAGTCGTCCCAGGAGCGGGCGAACGCGAGGGTGGCGCCGCGGAGTTCGGAGGACCGGTCGGTCCTCACCGACAGCTTGTGGGCCTTGCGGGCGTCGAGGACGACCGTGGTGTCCTTCTTCAGCTCCAGCTGCGGGCGGCCGAGGTAGCTGAGCGAGTCGTTCAGCGTGGCGCCCTCGCCCGCGTCGGGTGTGGTGACGAAGGAGGAGAGGAAGTAGCTGCCGGGACGCAGGCGGTAGACCTGGTCGGCGGCCCCCTCGTTGAAGCGGCGCTCGCCGGTGGCGTCGTCGGTGCCGATGACGTCGAGGGAGGAGGAGCCGGAGGCGGGCTTGCCCTGACGGTCGATCAGCTTGACGCGCAGGGTGACGGTCTCGGGCTCCACGTACAGCGAGAACGGGGTGGAGACGTGGACGCCGCCGGGTCCGGTGGCGAGGACGCGGCCGGTGACGTCGCCGTACTGGGCGCGCTCCAGGCGGGCGTCGGGGTCGAGGTGGAGCGGGACCTCGACTGTGGCGCCGGCCGGGACGGTGACGGTGCTCCTGCCGAGGCGGGCGACGGTCGACCGGACGGCGGAGCCGTCGTTGCCGGTGACCTTCTCGACGGCCAGGCCGAGGGTGACGGGCGCGTCGGAGGTGTTGGTGTACGGCACGGAGACCGTGGTGCGGTCGCTCCTGTCCTGCGGCCAGGAGAAGGTGCCGCCCTGGACGGCGGGGGCGCCGAGGACGGTCTGGTCGATGGCGGCCTTGACGTCGAGGCGGCCGCCGCCGACCTCGCGGACGTCGCCCGGGACTCCGCTGTCGGCGGAGGCGACGAGCGCGGACTTGATCTGCCGGGCGGTCCAGTCGGGGTGGCGCTGCTTGACGATGGCGGCGGCGCCCGCGACGTGCGGGGTGGCCATCGACGTACCGGACATGGACTGGTAGGCGTAGACGCCCCGGCCGCCGGCCGCGGCGGCGGAGATGCCGACGCCGGGCGCGGCGATCTCGGGCTTGAGGGTGTGGTTCACGATCGTCGGGCCGCGGCTGGAGAACCACGCGGTGGAGTCGTCGCGGTCGGTGGCGCCGACGGTGAGCACGCCGGGCGCGCAGCCGGGCGAGGAGACGGTGTTGTGCGCCGGGCCCGAGTTGCCGGCGGCGATGACGAACAACGTGCCCTCGTTCCGGGCGAGTTCCTCGGCCGCGACGCTCATCGGGTCGGTGCAGTCGGTGGGTACGGGGCTGCCGAGGCTCATGGAGACGACGTCGGCGCCCTGCGCGACGGCCCATTCCATGCCGGCGATGATCCAGGAGGCGGCGCCGGAGCCGGAGTCGTCGAGGACCTTGCCGTTGAGGAGGTCCGCGCCGGGGGCGACGCCCTTCTTCTTCCCGCCGCTCGCGGCGCCGGAGCCGCCGACGGTGGAGAGGGTGTGGGTGCCGTGGCCCTGGTGGTCGCCGGTGGTGTCGGAGTCGGTGAAGTTCTCCGAGGCGACGATGCGGTCCTTGAGGTCGGGGTGCTCGGCGTCGGCGCCGGTGTCGAGGACGGCGACCTTGGTGCCCTTGCCGTCGTAGCCGGCGGCCCAGGCCTCGGGGGCGTGGATCTGCTTCGTCGACCGCTCCAGGGTGGCCTCGACCTTGCGGTCGAGCCAGAGCTTCTTCAGGCCGGAGGCGGAGCGGGCGGCCGGGGCGGCGATGTCGGCCCAGAAGGTGGCGGCCCGCTTCTTCTCCGCCGTGAGCGCGACGCCGTCGACGGCCCTGAGGACCTGGCCGCGCCGGGCGCCGCGGGGGGCGGCGGGGACGGAGCGGGCGAGGTCAGAGCCGTAGACGGCGATGAGGGGCAGCGTGGTGGTGGCGGAGTCGTCGTAGCCCTGGCGGATCAGGCCGGTGACGTTGAAGAGTTCCTCGTCGACGCGTCCGGCGGCGAGCGCGGCGGTGGCGTCCTCGGGGTAGACGTACAGGTCCTGTCCGGAGCGGCGGGTCTGGACCAGGGGGACGGTTCCGTCCTCCCGGGGCAGGGCCGTGGCCGCCGGGTTCCCTTCGGCGTCCCGGGTGACCAGGACGCGGTCGCCGGTGACCAGGGTCACCGTGGCGCTCTTCGCTCCGTCGCCGGCGCGGGCCGAGGCCTCGCTGCCGACCAGCGGTCGCTTGCCGGTCGTGGCGTCCTGCGGCTCATCGGCCATGGACGGCGCGACCGCGGTGACGGCCAGGGCGACGGCGGTCGCCGCCCCCAGGGCCGTACGCGAAATCGGGCGCATCGCTCTCCCCATCTGAATCCGGAAAAAGGGCACAAGGCACCCCTTTCCGGAGGCTGTTGGTGCTGCGGTGGCGCCACATTGGCAGAGGTGAGGGCGGTACAGGGATGATGGGAGAGGCGGGAATACGCCGTGGCCGTTTCCCGCCAGGTCACCAACGGAACGAATGCCTCCGGTGGACGTCCCTGGAAGATCCGGGACCGCCGGAGGTGCGGCGAGGGGTGGGGCATCCATGCTGGGAGCGATAGGGCTCGACGAACGCCAGGAGTCCGCTTACCGCGCCCTGGTCGCGCTGGGCGCGGCCGAGGTCACCGATCTCGCGCACCGGCTCGCCCTGCCCGAGCAGGACACCGAGCGGGCGCTGCGCCGTCTGGAGTCGCAGGGGCTCGCCGCCCAGTCCTCGGCCCGCACCGGCCGGTGGGTCGCGGCGCCGCCCGGGGTCGCGCTCGGCGCGCTGCTGACCCAGCAGCGGCACGAGCTGGAGCAGGCCGAGCTGGCGGCCAAGCTGCTCGCCGAGGAGTACCGGGCGGAGGCCGCGGAGGCGGCCGTGCACGACCTGGTGGAGGTGGTGGTCGGCGCGAGCGCGGTGACCCACCGCTTCCTCCAGCTCCAGCTGGGCGCCCAGGAGGAGGTCTGCGCCCTGGTGACGGGCAAGCCGATCGCGGTCTCCGGCCTGGAGAACCACGCCGAGGAGCAGGCGGCCGGGCGCGGGGTCCGCTACCGGGTGGTGATCGAGCGCGAGGTGCTCACGCTCCCGTCGGGGCTGCTCGAACTCTCCGCGGCGCTCGGCCGCGAGGAGCGGATCCGGGTCGCCGACCGGGTCCCCACGAAGCTGGTCGTCGCCGACCGGTCCCTGGCCATGGTTCCGCTGACCGGCCGGGGCGCCGAGCCGGCGGCGATCGTCGTGCACGCGAGCGGGCTCCTCGAATCGCTGATGGGCCTCTTCGAGTCGGTGTGGCGGGAGGCGCTGCCGCTGCGGCTCGGGGCGGGCGCGCAGATCACCGAGGACGAGGCGCCGGGCCCGGACGCGATGGACCTGGAGATCCTGTCGCTGCTGCTCGCCGGGATGACGGACGCGAGCGTGGCCAAGCAGCTGGATCTGGGGCTGCGGACCGTGCAGCGGCGGGTGAAGGGGCTGATGGAGCTGACCGGGGTGACGACCCGGTTGCAGCTGGGCTGGCACGCGTACGAGAAGGGCTGGGTCGCCCGCGGCTGACGCGGGGGCGTATGGCAAGGTGAGCGGCCGGTTCCGCTTGCGCCCTCACCCTCCGGTCGCGCTCTCACCCCCAGGAGTTCCGCCCCCATGAACGGACGACGCCGTCGCGCCCTGCTGGCCACCGTGACCCCGATGCTGGAGCCCGGGGAGCGCGTCGAGGTGACGTGCGTCGTCGGCCTGAGCACGGTCTCCGTACGCCGTACCGCCGCGTTCGGCGTGGCCTCGGCCGTCCTCAGCGGCGGCGCGATGGCGGTGATACCGACGCCGGTCCCGATGTACCTGGCGATGACCGACCGCCGGCTCTTCGTCTTCCGGGCGGACCCGGTGTTCGCGAAGCCGGTCGAGCTCACCATGACGATCGCGCGCGACGGCCTGTTCCGCTCGGCGATCAAGGAGCGGATCCTGAACTCCTCCCTCGTCCTCTCCTCGCCGAACAGCGAGAACGCCCTGAAGCTGGTCTTCCCGCTGATCAGCCGCAAGGAGCGGAACCTCGTGGCCGCCGCCCTGCCCCTGGCGGCCTGACCCCGGCGCCCCGCCCCCCTGCCCCGCGTACCCCGTCCGCCCCGTGCGACCTGCGGGAATCCCGGTCGTCGTGCACGCTGGCAGCGTGGGTGTGTGGCAGCTCCTGATGATCGCGACGGTGATGCTGCTCGGCCTGTTCGGGGTGCTCGCGCCCGGCGTGCCGGGAACGTGGCTGGTGTGGGCGGCGATGCTCTGGTGGGCGCTGCACGAGCGCACGGACCTGGCCTGGATCCTGCTGGCCTCCTCGACCGGTCTGCTGCTCCTCACCCAGGTGATCGTCTGGCAGCTGCCGCCGCGCCGCCTCAGGGGCGTCGGCATCACCCGCCGCATGGTGACGTACGCGGGGGTGGGCGCCGCCCTGGGCTTCGTCCTGGTCCCCGTGGTCGGCGCGATCCCCGGCTTCGTCGGCGGGATCTACCTCTCGGAGCGGCTCCGCCTCGGCGGCCACGGCCAGGCCAGGGCGGCGACCCGGACGGTGATGCGGGCGGCCGGCACGAGCGTGCTCGTCGAGCTCTTCGCCTGTCTGCTGGTCGTGGGCGCCTGGGCCGGCGCGGTGATCTGGGGCTAGGGCCTGTCGGATCCGCGCGCGTACCGCTGGGCGTAGGAGCGCCAGGGCCGCCACTCCTCCGCCTCCGGGCCGCCCGCCGGGGGCACGTCCGGGTCGCCGAGGGCCCGCATCCGGATCAACGCGGCGGCCTCGGCGGTCACGCCGGGGACGGTGAGCAGGGCGCGCTCGGCCTCGTCGCGGTCGGCGCCGGGGTCGAGGCGTACGGCTCCGTCGGCGAGGGCACGGGCCAGCGGCCCCGCGACGGGGTGCTCCGTCAGGGCGGCGGGTTCCGGGAAGACATGGGTGAGGGTTCCGCAGGCGGTGGCCAGCGGGGTGCCGTGGAGCTCGACGAGCCGGGCCGACTCCTCGACCCCGAGGACCGTCCGCAGCGCGAACTCCTCGGGCTCGGCCGTGCCCGGGGAGCGCACGCCCGGCCGGGCGGACACCTCGGCGGCGAGCGCGGGGGCCGCCCCGAGGCGCTCGGCGACCGCGTACGGGTCGGCGTCCAGGTCGAAGAGCCGGCGCAGCCGGTGCACGGCGGTGGTCAGGTCGCGCAGCTCGGCCAGGTGGATCCGGGCCTCCAGCCAGCGCCCGCCGGAGCGCTCGTCGACGGAGACGACGCCGGTTCCGTACGGGAGGCGGAGCGTGCGCCGGTAGGTGCGGGCGCCGGGAGCGCCGACGACCTCCTCCACCCGGGGCACGGCCTCGGCGGCGAGCAGGTCGAAGACCTCGCCGGCCGCGTACGGCCCCCGGTGGGCGAGCCGCAGCGGCACCCCGGCGGCGAGCGCGGTACGGGCTCCCGCGCCGCTGCCCGCCTCGGCGCGCAGGGCGGTGGGGGTGCGGGCGTAGACGGCGCGGATCGTCTCGTTGAACTGGCGGACGCTGGCGAATCCGGCCGCGAAGGCGATCTCGGTGACGGGCAGCCCCGTGGTCTGGAGCAGCAGCCGCGCGGTGTGCGCCCGCTGGGCGCGGGCCAGCGCGACCGGGCCGGCACCCAGCTCGGCGGTGAGCTGGCGCTGCACCTGCCGGGTGCTGTAGCCGAGCCGGCCGGCGAGGCCGGGCACGCCCTCGCGGTCGACGACGCCGTCGCCGATCATCCGCATGGCGCGCCCGACGACGTCGGCCCGGACGTTCCACTCGGCGGAGCCGGGCACGGCGTCCGGCCGGCAGCGGCGGCAGGCGCGGAAGCCGTGGCCCTGGGCGGCGGCGGCCGTGGGGTAGAAGGAGACGTTCTGCCGCTTGGGGGTGACGGCGGGGCAGCTGGGACGGCAGTAGATGCCGGTGGTCCGGACGGCGAAGAAGAACTCTCCGTCGAACCGCGCGTCCCTGCTGCTGACCGCCTCGTAGCGGGTGTCGTCGTCCCTCATGGCTCCCAGTGTGCGGGAGCCACCGCCACCCGGCTCGCGGTTTTCGGACACCGCGCTCGGCTTGGTCCCGGGGCTACCGGCCCTTGCCGCCGCCGCGCTTGAGCTCCATGGCCTTCTGTCCCTCCCTGCCCATGCGCTTCCACTCCTTGAGCATCTCGGAGCGCACCCGGGCATCGGTCTTGGCCACGATCCGCCGGTTCTCGCGGATCAGCTTGCGGTAGCTCTCCAGGCGGCGCACGGGCAGCGAGCCGTCCTCGATCGCCGCCGCCACCGCGCAGCCCGGCTCGGACTCGTGGGCGCAGTCGTGGAAGCGGCAGTCCCCGGCCAGCTCCTCGATCTCGGAGAAGACCTGGCCGACCCCGGCCTCGGCGTCCCAGAGTCCGACGCCGCGCAGTCCGGGGGTGTCGATGAGGACTCCCCCGCCGGGCAGGACGAAGAGGTTGCGGGTGGTCGTGGTGTGGCGGCCCTTGCCGTCGACGTCACGGGCGGCCTGGACGTCCATCACGTCGTCGCCGACCAGCGCGTTGGCGAGGGTCGACTTGCCGGCGCCCGAGACGCCGAGCAGCACGGTCGTGCCTCCCGCGACCGTCGCGGCGAGCACGTCGAGCCCTTCCCCGGTGGTGGAGCTGAGCGGCAGCACCTGCACGCCGGGCGCGACCGTCTCCACGTCCTCGACGAGGTAGGAGAGCCCGACCGGGTCGGGGACGAGGTCGGCCTTGCTGAGGACGACGGTCGGCTGGGCGCCGGACTCCCAGGCCAGGGCGAGGAAGCGTTCGATCCGGCCGAGGTCGAGCTCGACGGCGAGCGAGACCGTGATGACGGCGTGGTCGACGTTGGCGGCGAGGATCTGGCCCTCGGACCGCTTGGAGGAGGTGGAGCGCGCGAAGGCCGTACGGCGCGGCAGGCACGCGCGCACGTACCGGGGGTCGTTGACGCCCTCCGGGTCGACGGCGGCCCAGTCGCCGGTGCAGACGACCCGCAGCGGGTCGTGCGGGGTCACGAAGGCCGTGTCGGCGCGGACGACCCCCTCGGCGGTGGCGACGTCGCACTGTCCGCGGTCGACGCGGACGACCCGCCCCGGGACGAGCCCCTGGGCGGCGTACGGGACGAACTCGGCCTCCCAGCCCTCGTCCCAGCCGTAGACGGCGAGCGGGTGCTGGACAGCGGAAAGGGAAGACGGGTGGAGCGAAGCGTTGAACAAGGGGAAACCCTTCGGAGGGTGGCCCCGGCGGCGCGCTCCGAGCGCGCGGAAGTCGAGTGGGTGTCAGCCGGAGACCACAGGGGTGGGAACGATGAACTCCTGAATGCGGGCAGAGCCCGTCACCGTGACAGTCATCAATGTCCTCACCTCCTGCTTCTTCTCGACGAACCGACACCGCCCCCTCGGGAACGGATGGACAGCACCATAGCCGCGCCCCCGTCGCCGCACCACCGTTTTAAATCCGAACCCCACCTGCCCGTCGAGGCATTCGCACCGTCGGGCGGCGTCAGGCCCGCCCCGAAGCAACCCGGACGGGACGGCACGCGTACCGGCATCGGCCGGAACGGGGACGCCCGATGAACAGGGCGCCGCGACTCAGGTGGCGTTCCGCTGTCAGTCGAAGCAGCCGGTTTTCGCCCCGTCCGTCTCGGAGCCCACCTCTATCTCGAATCCGGAGCCCGCGTCGAACTCCGGCCCGGCGTCGTAGTCGTACTCGGACTTCAGCTCACCGGCCGTGGTGAACTGCACGGTCAGCAGGAGGGCTTCGCCGTCCCCGCCTCTGGTGAAGCAGAGTCCCGCCGTGGTTTCGGGGGTGCCGGGATCCGAGGGGTCGTGCTGGAGGTGCCAGCCGTCCACCTCGGCGGTGGTGCGGTAGAAGTCCACGACCTCCTGCCGGGAGCCGGGGAAGGCGTAGACGCGCGCGGCGTACAGCCAGGCGTCGCCGGTGTCGTCGATGCAGCGCGAGTCGACCGAGTCGAGCCCCTCCGGGGCGGTCGCCCCTTCGGGAACGGAGTTCAGGATCGGCTGGGAGCGCAGGTCCTTCAGCCGCGCCGCCGTGTCCTCACACGTGTTGAACGGGGACAGCGCGGAGCAGCCGGTCAGACCGGCGGTCATCAGGGCAGTGGCCAGGAGCAGCGCGACGGGCGGGGCGAGCGGCCGGACGGGGCGCGTCGGCAGCGGCATGGGGTCTCCCGGAGGTCGTGGAGGGGTCGGAGGCCGTACTGCTCACGGGGACGGTGGCGCCGGCTCCGCCCGAGATCGTCAGGGTGGTGACGCGGCCCGCCGTGGTGGTGCGGGCCGTGGTGGACGAGGGTCGCACGGGGACCCGCGCGTCCTGGAGGCCGAGCGGGTGCTCGGCCTCGATCCGGTACGGGCTCCACGCTCGGGCCGCACGGTCAGGTCGTGGACGGAGGCGGGCGCGTGGGCGCGTCCTCCTCCGCCGTCGGCCCGCGGCGTACGCCCGTCCGTACGCGCGCGTGCGCGTGGTCCGGCCGTGGCCCCGGGGTCCGGTGGTACGGCGGACCGGGGCCGTCAGTCCTTCTCCCAGCCGGAGTGGAGGCGGGACTTCACGTCGTCCGGGGGGAGGAACTTGGACCAGCGCTCGGGGAACTCGGACGGCATGTCCGGGTCGTCCTCGTCGACGTCCTCCGCCTCGGCGCGCACGCGGGCGACGAGTTCGGCGGCCTGGACCGCGCGGGCCCGTTCGTTGGCCTCGCGGGCGGCGGCGGTGGCGACGGAGGGCCAGACGCGGTCGATGGCGGCGTTCACGGCGGCGCCGACGAGGACCGCGAAGGCCGAGATGCCGATCCAGAGGAGGACGGCGATGGGTGCGGCGAGGGAGCCGTAGATCGTCGGTCCCTCCACCTGGCTGGTCAGGTAGATGCGCAGCAGGAAGCTGCCGAGGACCCACATCCCGAGGGCGACGAGGGCGCCGGGGATGTCCTCGATCCACGGCGATCTGACGGGCACGGAGACGTGGTAGAGCGTGGTGAGGAAGGCGATGGAGAGCAGGATGACGGCCGGCCAGTAGAGGACGGCGACGACCTCGGTGCCCCAGGGGACGAGCTCGACGACCCGGTCGGGGCCGACGACGGCCAGCGGCAGCACGACGGCTCCGATGAGCAGCGCCACGATGTAGAGGAGCAGGGCGAGGAGCCGGGTCTTGACGATGCCCCGGTGCCCGTCGAGGCCGTACATGACGGTGATGGTGTCGATGAAGACGTTCACCGCACGCGAGCCGGACCAGAGGGCGATGGCGAAGCCGAGGGAGATCAGATCGGGCCGTTTGCCCTGGGTGATGTCGTCGAGGAGGGGTTCGGCGATCTCGTGGACGCCCCGGTCGGAGAGGACCGTGCCGGCCGCGTGGAGGATGTTCTCCCGGATGCTGGCGACGGTGTCGGTGTTGGTCCAGTCGTCGGCGTAGCCGAGGACGGCGATCAGGCCGAGCAGCAGGGGCGGCAGCGACAGCAGGGTGAAGAACGCGGCCTCGGCGGCGAGGCCGAGGATCCGGTACTCGATGCACGAGTTGACGGTGTCCTTGAGGAGCAGCCAGGCCATCTTCCGCTTCGAGACGTTGCGGTAGAGGACGCGCGCGCGGTGGAGCCTGCTCCAGGGCCGACGCTCGGGCCGATCGGGTGTTTCTCTTGCTGCCTGCACCTGCTTACCGTATCGGCATGGCAGCGAGCACCCACACTGTGACCAACCAGGCTCCGCCCCTGGTCGGATACGACGTCTTCACGAGCGATCGGGCGCTGGCGGAGGCGGTCGAGCGCCACCTCGCCCCGGACCTCCTGGCGGAGGCGCGCGACGAGCTGAGCCTGCTGGGCCGGGCGACCGGTTCGGCGCAGGTGCGGGAGTGGGGTGAGCAGGCGAACGAGCATCCGCCCCGGCTGCGGACCCACGACCGGTACGGCCGGCGGATCGACGAGGTCGTGTTCCATCCGGCCTGGCACCGGCTCCTCGGGAAGTCCGTGTCGGCGGGGCTCACGCACGCGTGGGGCCGTCCGGGTGGTCATGTGCGGCGGGCCGCCGGGTTCCTGGTGGCGTCGCAGGCGGAGGCGGGGCACGGCTGCCCGGTGTCGATGACGCACGCCGCGGTGCCCGCGCTGCGCGCCGAGCCGGAGCTCGCGGCGGTCTGGGAACCGGCGGCGCTCTCGCACGTGTACGAACGGGAGCTCCGTCCGGTCGCGGAGAAGCCGGGGGCGCTGCTCGGCATGGCGATGACGGAGAAGCAGGGCGGCAGCGACGTCCGGGCGAACACGACGGAGGCCCGGCCGCTCGCGGCCGACGGCGAGTACGTCCTGACGGGGCACAAGTGGTTCTGCTCGGCGCCGATGTCGGACGCCTTCCTGGTCCTCGCGCAGGCGCCGGCGGGACTGACCTGCTTCCTGGTGCCCCGGGTGCTCGCGGACGGCTCGCGCAACGCCTTCGCGATCCAGCGGCTCAAGGACAAGCTGGGCAACCGGTCGAACGCCTCCGCCGAGGTGGAGTTCGACGGGACGACCTGGGCACGCCGCGTCGGCGAGGAGGGGCGCGGGATCCGGACGATCATGGGCATGGTCGCGGCGACCCGGCTCGACTGCGTCCTCGGCTCGGCGGCGCTGATGCGGCAGGCGGTGGCGCAGGCCGTGCACCACGCCTCGTACCGCTCGGCCTTCGGCGGGCTGCTCGTCGAGAAGCCCCTGATGCGGAACGTGCTCGCCGATCTGGCCCTGGAGTCGGAGGCGGCGACGGTACTCGGCATGCGTCTCGCGGCGGCCTACGACGCCGTCGATGCCGACGGCGGCAGCGACCACGCCGCCGGCACCGACGGCAGGAGCGCCCACTCTGCCGGCACCGACGGCAGGAGCGACCCCGAACAGGAGCGGGCCTTGCTCCGTATTACCGTGCCGGTGGCGAAGTACTGGGTGACGAAGCGGTGTACGCCGGTGGTGGCGGAGGCGCTGGAGTGCCTGGGCGGCAACGGGTACGTGGAGGAGTCGGGGATGCCCCGGCTGCTGCGGGAGTCGCCGCTCAACTCGGTCTGGGAGGGTTCGGGGAACGTGCAGGCGCTCGACGTGGTGCGGGTGCTGCGGACCGAGCCCGCCGCCCTCGACGCGCTGCTGCGGGAGGTGGGGGCGGCGCGGGGCGCCGACCACCGGCTCGACCGGGCCATCCGGGGGCTCCTCGCCGAACTGGCGGACCTGGAGGGGATCGAGGCGCGGGCACGGCGGCTCACGGAGCGCCTCGCGCTGGTGCTCCAGGGCGCGCTGCTCGTGCGGTGGGCTCCGCCGGAGGTGGCGGACGCGTTCTGTGCGGCGCGGCTCGGCGGGGACGGCGGCGCGGCCTTCGGGACGCTCCCGCACACGCTGGACCTGCGGGTGGTGGTGGAGCGGGCGCGGGCCGTGGTCTGAGGAGGGGTACGGAAACGCTGTGCCGCGCGCGCCAGGGGTGGGCCCGACGGGTGTCGGTCAGGTCGGCGGACGCGGAAAAGCGGGGGTGGTGCTGCGCCGACACGGCACCACCCGCCGCTGTCACCACCCTCGCCCACGGGGCCGGTCGGTCGCCAGAGTTGCAAAGGGTTGCAGGATTACCCGAACCGGGCCTCGCCGGGTGCTCCCGGACGGCACGATGGGCACCGACACTCCGGACATCTGCCCCGTGCAGAACCGATACAGCACCCGGGTGGCTGGGAGAGACCGATGAAGAACACGCAGCTCGACATGAAGCGGCTCGCCGCCATGGACGCCGCCCAGGCCAGCCGGCTGCTGCACCGGGTGCGCGAGGAGACCCTGGCCGGCCGGCGGCCGCCGATCGCGCCCCGCCCGGTGATCGACGCGTCCTGGCAGCGGATGGCCCGGCTCGGCCTCGATCCCGACCAGAGCACGAGCACCGTGCTGCTCCAGCGGGACGAGCTGGAGGAGCGGCGCAGGACCACGCTCCTCTCCGAGGTGATGCAGACGCTGAGCGGCGGCATCGCCGGCATCGCCGACGCCTCCCTCCAGATCATGGTGGTCACCGACGAGCACGGGCGGGTGCTGTGGCGCCAGGGGAACTCCGCCGTGCTGCGGAAGGCGAACGGCATCTGTCTGGAGGAGGGCGCGGCCTGGGCCGAGCACGCCACCGGGACGAACGCCGTCGGCACGGCGCTCGCCCTGGACCGGGCGGTGCAGGTGCACTCCGCCGAGCACTACGTGCAGGCGCTGCACAACTGGACCTGCGCCGCCGCGCCCGTGCACGATCCGCGCGACCAGCGGCTCCTGGGGATCCTGGACGTGTCCGGCCCCGCCTCCAGCTTCCACCCCGCCATGCTGGCCCTGGTCGGCTCGGTGGCGCAGCTCGCCGAGGCCGAGATGCGGGAGCGGCACCACCGGTCGGTCGAGCGGCTGCGGGCGGTGGCGGCGCCGATCCTGTGCCGGGTGGGCGGCCGGGCGGTCGCCGTGGACGACCACGGCTGGACGGCCGCGGTGACCGGCCTCGCACCGATGGACCGGATCCCGCTGCCGAAGTCGTTCCGGGCCGGCCGGGTCTGGCTGCCCTCGCTCGGCGTGTGCGCGGTGGAGCCGCTGCCGGGCGGCTGGCTGCTTCGGGTCGAGGAGGAGACCCTGCCCGAGGAGCCGGGCGCGGGGGCGGCGAGCCGGGTGGTCCTGGACCTGAGCCGGCCGCGCCGCTGGACGGTGGCCGTGTCCGGGACGGCGGGCAGCTGGCAGCAGGAGCTCAGCCCCCGGCACGCGGAGCTCCTCTATGTACTGGCGCTGCACCGCGACGGGCGGACGGCGGCGGAGCTGGCGGACGACGTGTTCGGGGACCGTACACGGACGGTGACCGTGCGGGCGGAGATGTCCCGGGTGCGGCGGAACCTGGCGGGGGTCCTGGCGCACCGCCCGTACCGCTTCCGGGAGGAGGTCGCGGTGGAGATCCTGCGCCCGGAGCGTCCGGAAGACCTGCTCCCCCACTCGACGGCCCCGGCGGTCCGGGCCGGGACGGGCACCTAGGCAGGTGTCCAGCATGTGGACGTTCGTCCGCCGGGCAGGCCGTCCGGCGCGGACCCCCCTGGGAATCCCGCGCTCCGCATGATGCGATGACCCCATGAGCATCACTCTCACCACCTGGTCCCTCGAGCAGACCTCCCCGTCCGACCTCCGTCCCGCCACCCCGCCGGAGGGCGACGACGTGGCGATCCGGCGCGCCGAGGTGCCCTCGGCGGAGTTCAGCCGCTTCCTCTACACGGCGGTCGGCGGCGACATCCGGTGGTCCGACCGGCTGTCGCTGACGTACAAGCAGTGGCAGGAGATAGTGGAGAAGCCGGGCGCCGAGATCTGGGTGGCGTACGACAGGGGGACGCCGGCCGGGTACGTGGAGCTCGACCCCCAGGACGACGGCGTGGTGGAGATCGTCTACTTCGGCCTGATCCCAGCCTTCCGGGGCCGTCGGATCGGCGGCCACCTCCTCTCCTACGGGGTGGCGCGCGCCTGGGACCTGGCCGAGCGCTGGCCGGAGCGGGAGACCACGAAGCGGGTGTGGCTGCACACCTGCTCGCTCGACGGTCCGCACGCCATGGCCAACTACGAGCGGCGCGGCTTCCGCCTCTTCGACACCAAGGTCGAGGAGGTCGAGGAGTCGGAGACCCCCGGCCCCTGGCCGGGCGCGCACGCCTGACGCTCCCGTGCGACCTCGAAGGGGCCCTGATCAGGGCCCCTTTGGCGTGACCTGGAGCACACCGTCTCGCTCTACGGGACGACTATGTCCGAATACTGGACGATGCTGGACTGGGTCCAAAGTCCCGTGACACGCTTCCGTCATGCCTGGAACTGGAATTGCCTTGGTGAGTCGGCGGCACGTCGACCTCGGCCGCATGTCCAGCGCCATCTGTTCGGCGCGCTGAGAGAACCAGCACCGCCGCGATCTCCCTACCGCCCGACTCTGCCCCACCCTGCTGCGCACTGACGCGCCACCCTCTGACCTGAGCGCGAGTGTGCAGGTCAGAGCCGCCCTCTCGCAGTCCCGAAGGACAAGACGCCATGGCCGCCACCCCGGAAAACCCCACTCCCGCCGCCGCCCGCCGCAAGGCCGGGCGCCACCGTGGCGAGGGTCAGTGGGCCGTGGGGCACTTCACCCCCCTGAACGGCAATGAGCAGTTCAAGAAGGACGACGACGGTCTCAACGTACGGACACGTATTGAGACGGTCTACTCGAAGCGCGGCTTCGACTCCATCGACCCCAACGACCTGCGCGGACGCATGCGCTGGTGGGGCCTCTACACCCAGCGCAAGCAGGGTCTGGACGGCACCAAGACGGGCGTGCTGGAGCCGGAGGAGCTGGACGACGAGTACTTCATGCTCCGGGTCCGCATCGACGGCGGCCGGCTGACCACCGAGCAGCTCCGGGTGATCGGCGAGATCTCCGAGGAGTTCGCCCGCGGCACCGCCGACATCACGGACCGGCAGAACGTCCAGTACCACTGGATCCGCATCGAGGACGTCCCCGAGATCTGGAACCGCCTGGAGGCGGTCGGCCTGTCCACCACCGAGGCCTGCGGTGACACCCCGCGTGTCATCCTCGGCTCCCCCGTGGCCGGCATCGCCGCCGACGAGATCATCGACGGCACCCCCGCCATCGACGAGATCCAGCGCCGGATCATCGGCAACAAGGACTTCTCCAACCTGCCCCGCAAGTTCAAGTCCGCGGTCTCCGGCTCGCCGCTCCTCGACGTGGCGCACGAGATCAACGACATCGCCTTCGTCGGCGTGGAGCACCCGGAGCACGGCCCCGGCTTCGACGTCTGGGTCGGCGGCGGCCTGTCCACCAACCCGAAGCTCGGCGTCCGCCTGGGCACCTGGGTCTCCCTCGACGAGGTCCCCGACGTCTACGAGGGCGTCATCTCGATCTTCCGCGACTACGGCTACCGCCGGCTGCGCAACCGCGCCCGTCTGAAGTTCCTCGTCGCCGACTGGGGCCCGGAGAAGTTCCGCCAGGTCCTGGAGGACGAGTACCTCAAGCGCAAGCTGACGGACGGCCCCGCCCCCGAGCAGCCCGCGGGCCGGTGGCGCGACCACATGGGCGTGCACGAGCAGCGGGACGGCCGCTTCTACATCGGCTTCGCCCCGCGCGTGGGCCGGGTCGACGGCGCCACCCTGACGAAGATCGCCGACCTGGCCGAGCGGCACGGCTCCGGCCGGGTGCGGACCACCGCGGACCAGAAGATGCTCCTCCTCGACATCGAGCGGGACCAGGTCGACTCGGCGGTCGCCGCCCTGGAGGCGCTCGACCTGCGGGTGGACCCGACCCCGTTCCGGCGCGGCACGATGGCCTGCACCGGCATCGAGTTCTGCAAGCTCGCGATCGTCGAGACGAAGGGCCGCGGCTCCTCGCTCATCGACGAACTGGAGCGTCGCCTCCCGGAGTTCGACGAGCCGCTGACGATCAACATCAACGGCTGCCCGAACGCCTGCGCCCGCATCCAGGTCGCGGACATCGGCCTCAAGGGCCAGCTGGTCCTGGACGACGAGGGCAACCGCGTCGAGGGCTACCAGGTGCACCTGGGCGGCGCGCTCGGCCTGGAGGCCGGCTTCGGCCGCAAGGTCCGCGGCCTCAAGGTCACGGCAGCCGAGCTCCCGGACTACGTGGAGCGGGTCCTCAAGCGCTTCCAGGCGGAGCGCGAGACCGGCGAGCGCTTCGCGACCTGGGCGGCGCGCGCCTCCGAGGAGGCGCTGTCGTGAGCGACGCACACGCGGCCGCCGGGCCGCAGCCGACGACGAAGGCCGCACCTCTGCGCCGCGTGGGCGGAGAAGCGAACAAGGAGGCACCGTGAGCGAGCGTGCGGCCCCCTTCTTCTGCCCCTACTGCGGGGACGAGGACCTGCGTCCGAACGAGCAGGGTCACGGCGCCTGGGAATGCGCCGCGTGCAGTCGAGCCTTCCAGTTGAAGTTCCTGGGGCTCCTCGCCCCGGCGACTTCGAGCAACACCACTGGGAGGGAAGAGATATGACGATCGCTCAGGACGCGACCGCGGCCGACCTGAAGGCACTCGCCGAGCAGGCCGGCCGTGATCTGGAGGACGCCTCCGCGCTGGAGATCCTCCGCTGGGCCGTGGACACCTTCGGCGACCGCTTCTGCGTGACCTCCTCCATGGAGGACGCGGTCGTCGCCCACCTCGCCTCGCGCGTGAAGCCCGGCGTGGACGTCGTCTTCCTCGACACGGGCTACCACTTCGAGGAGACCATCGGCACCCGGGACGCCGTGGACGCCGTCATGGACGTCAACGTCATCACCCTGACCCCGCGTCAGACCGTGGCCGAGCAGGACGCCGAGTACGGTCCGAAGCTCCACGACCGCGACCCGGACCTGTGCTGCGCGCTGCGCAAGGTCAAGCCCCTCGAAGAGGGCCTCACCGCCTACGGCGCGTGGGCCACCGGCCTGCGCCGCGACGAGTCCCCGACCCGGGCGAACACCCCGGTCGTCGGCTGGGACGAGAAGCGGCAGAAGGTCAAGGTCTCCCCCATCGCCCGCTGGACGCAGGACGACGTCGACGCGTACGTCACGGAGCACGGTGTCCTCACCAACCCGCTCCTCATGGACGGGTACGCCTCCGTCGGCTGCGCCCCCTGCACCCGCCGCGTCCTGGAGGGCGAGGACGCCCGCGCCGGACGCTGGGCGGGCCGCGCCAAGACCGAGTGCGGGCTGCACGGCTGATGACCCCCACCCCTCAGACCTCCCAGGAGAACCACGTGACCGGTGCCACCATCTGGCTCACCGGCCTGCCGAGCGCCGGAAAGACCACCATCGCGTACGAGCTGGCCGGTCGCCTCCGCGACGAGGGCCACCGCGTCGAGATCCTCGACGGCGACGAGATCCGCGAGTTCCTCTCCGCGGGCCTCGGCTTCACCCGCGAGGACCGCCACACCAACGTGCAGCGGATCGGCTTCGTCGCCGAGCTGCTCGCCTCGCACGGCGTGAAGGTCCTGGTCCCGGTCATCGCGCCGTACGAGGACAGCCGCGAGGCGGTGCGCAAGCGGCACGCCGCCGAGGGCACCCCGTACGTCGAGGTGCACGTCGCCACTCCGGTGGAGGTGTGCTCCGTGCGCGACGTCAAGGGTCTGTACGCCAAGCAGGCCGCGGGCGAGCTCACCGGGCTCACCGGGGTCGACGACCCGTACGACGAGCCGCAGAACCCCGATCTCCGGATCGAGTCCCACACCCAGACCGTGCAGGAGTCGGCAGCGCAGCTGTACGCGCTGCTCACCGAGAGGGGTCTCGCATGACGACCGTCGCCCACGTCCACGAGGAGACCGACAGTCCGTTCGCGCTGTCGCACCTCGACTCCCTGGAGTCCGAGGCCGTCCACATCTTCCGCGAGGTGGCGGGCGAGTTCGAGCGGCCGGTGATCCTCTTCTCCGGCGGCAAGGACTCCATCGTCATGCTGCACCTGGCGCTGAAGGCCTTCGCCCCCGCGCCGGTCCCCTTCACGCTGCTGCACGTCGACACCGGGCACAACTTCCCCGAGGTCATCGAGTACCGCGACCGCGTGGTGGCGCAGCACGGGCTGCGGCTGCACGTGGCCTCCGTGCAGGAGTACATCGACGCCGGCAAGCTCCGCGAGCGCCCCGACGGCACCCGCAACCCGCTGCAGACCGTCCCGCTGACCGAGGCGATCCAGCAGCACCGCTTCGACGCCGTCTTCGGCGGCGGCCGCCGCGACGAGGAGAAGGCCCGTGCCAAGGAGCGGGTGTTCTCGCTGCGCGACGAGTTCTCGCAGTGGGACCCTCGCCGCCAGCGCCCCGAACTGTGGCAGCTCTACAACGGCCGGCACGCCCCCGGCGAGCACGTCCGGGTCTTCCCGCTCTCCAACTGGACCGAGCTGGACGTCTGGCAGTACATCCAGCGGGAGAAGATCGAGCTCCCCGAGATCTACTTCGCCCACGAGCGCGAGGTGTTCGCCCGCAACGGCATGTGGCTGACCGCCGGCGAGTGGGGCGGTCCGAAGGACACGGAGACGGTCGAGAAGCGGCTGATCCGCTACCGCACCGTCGGCGACATGTCCTGCACCGGCGCCGTCGACTCCGACGCCGCCACGCTGGACGCCGTCATCGCCGAGATCGCCGCCTCCCGGCTCACCGAGCGGGGCGCCACCCGGGCCGACGACAAGCTGTCCGAGGCCGCGATGGAAGACCGCAAGCGCGAAGGGTACTTCTAATGAGCACGTCCACCGAGCAGCTGTCCGACCAGCTGGCGGCCACCACCCTGCTGCGTTTCGCCACCGCCGGCTCCGTCGACGACGGCAAGTCCACCCTGGTGGGCCGGCTCCTCCACGACTCCAAGTCGGTCCTCGCCGACCAGCTGGAGGCCGTCGAGGCCGCGTCCATCAAGCGCGGCCAGGAGGCCCCGGACCTGGCGCTCCTCACCGACGGCCTGCGGGCCGAGCGCGAGCAGGGCATCACGATCGACGTGGCCTACCGCTACTTCGCGACGCCCCGCCGGCGCTTCATCCTCGCCGACACCCCCGGGCACGTGCAGTACACCCGGAACATGGTCACCGGCGCCTCCACCGCCGAGCTGGCCGTGGTCCTGGTCGACGCCCGCAACGGCGTCGTCGAGCAGACCCGCCGGCACGCCGCCGTCGCCGCGCTCCTCCGCGTCCCGCACGTGGTCCTCGCCGTGAACAAGATGGACCTGGTCGACTACCAGGAGTCCGTCTTCGCCGCGATCGCCGAGGAGTTCACGACGTACGCCTCCGAGCTCGGCGTCCCGGAGATCACCGCGATCCCGATCTCCGCGCTCGCCGGCGACAACGTGGTGGAGCCGTCCGCCAACATGGACTGGTACGGCGGCCCGACGGTCCTGGAGCACCTGGAGACCGTTCCGGTCAGCCACGACCTGACGGCCTGCCACGCCCGTTTCCCCGTGCAGTACGTCATCCGCCCTCAGACCGCCGAGCACCCCGACTACCGGGGCTACGCCGGTCAGATCGCGGCCGGCGCCTTCCGGGTCGGCGAGGAGATCACCGTCCTGCCGTCGGGGAAGAAGTCCACGATCATCGGCATCGACGCGCTGGGCGAGTCCGTGGACATCGCCTGGGCCCCGCAGTCGGTGACGATCCGGCTCGCCGACGACATCGACATCTCGCGCGGCGACCTGCTCGCGCCGAGCGGCGACGCCCCGGCCACCAGCCAGGACGTCGAGGCGACGGTCTGCCACGTGGCGGACCAGCCGCTCGCCGTCGGCCAGCGGGTCCTGCTCAAGCACACCACGCGCACGGTCAAGGCGATCGTCAAGGACATCCCCTCGCGGCTGACCCTGGACGACCTCTCCCAGCACCCGAACCCCGGGCAGCTGGTCGCCAACGACATCGGCCGGGTCGTGGTCCGCACCGCCGAGCCGCTCGCGCTCGACGCGTACGCGGACTCCCGCCGTACCGGATCGTTCCTGCTGATCGACCCCGCGGACGGCACCACGCTCGCAGCCGGCATGGCGGGCGAGTCCTTCGCCACGGCCAAGGCCGTCGTCGCGGTGGACGAGGAAGAAGGGTGGGACTTCTGACATGAGCCAGAACGCTTACGCCAGTTTCGCGAAGGAGGGCGGCCGGGTGGGCTCCGGTTCCCTCGGCTCGGGCATGGGAGGTGTCGCGCGATGTGCGTGCTGACCTCGACGTACCGCGCGAGCGGTGCGACCCGGCTCCACCCGCTCCACCCCGAACGACATAAACGCAGACTTCGCTAGAAGTTGAACCGAGGGGAACACCACCCGTGCCTGCCACCACCCGTACCACCCTGCGCCGCGGCCTGGCCGCCGCCGTCGCCCTGCCGCTGCTGATCGGCGCACTCGCCTCCTGCGGCTACGGCTCCGAGGCCGAGAACGACGAGAAGAAGGTGGCCGCCGAGGGCGAGAAGCTCTCCGCCGACACCGTACGGCTCGGGTACTTCCCCAACCTGACGCACGCCACCGCGCTGGTCGGCGTCCAGGAGGGCATCCTCCAGAAGGAGCTGGGCGGCACCAAGCTGGTGCCCACCACCTTCAACGCGGGCCCCTCCGAGATCGAGGCGCTGAACGCCGATTCGATCGACATCGGCTTCATCGGCCCCTCGCCGTCCATCAACGGCTTCGTCAAGACCAAGGGCACCAACCTCCGCATCATCGGCGGCGCCGCCTCCGGTGGCGTGAAGCTCGTGGTGAACCCGGCGAAGATCAAGACCGTGGACGACCTCAAGGGCAAGAGGATCGCCACCCCGCAGCTCGGCAACACCCAGGACGTGGCCTTCCTCAACTGGGTCTCCGAGAAGGGCTGGAAGGTCGACGCCCAGAGCGGCAAGGGCGACGTCTCCGTGGTCCGCACGGACAACAAGGTCACCCCGAACGCCTACGCCTCCGGCGCCATCGACGGTGCCTGGGTCCCCGAGCCGACCGCGTCCAAGCTGGTCGCCGACGGCGCGAAGGTGCTGCTCGACGAGTCCGACCTGTGGCCCGACAAGAAGTTCGTCATCACGAACATCATCGTGTCGCAGAAGTTCCTCAAGGAGCACCCGGACGTCGTCGAGGCGTTCCTGCGCGGCTCGGTGAAGACCAACGCGTGGATCAACGCCAACCAGGACAAGGCGAAGGCCTCGGCCAACGCCAAGCTGAAGGACCTCTCCGGCAAGGCGCTGGGCGCGAAGGTGATCGACGCCGCGTGGCCGTCCCTCCAGTTCACGAACGACCCGCTGGCGGCCACCCTGCAGGCCCAGGCCGACCACGCGGTGAAGGCCGGTCTCCTGGAGAAGCCGGAGCTGTCCGGCATCTACGACCTGAAGCCGCTCAACAAGGTCCTGAAGGCCGCGGGGCAGCCCGAGGTCTCCGACGCCGGTCTCGGCACGAAGTAACCAGCCCGCAGCTGATCCCCAGGAGGTGACGACCATGGCCACGACCGCGACGCTCGCCAAGGCCGAGGACCGTGCGGCGGTGACCCATGCCGCCCGCATCGAGCATGTCTCCAAGTCCTTCGGCGGACCCGCCGGCGGGCAGCTCGTCCTCGACGACATCTCGCTCGATGTCGCCCCCGGCGAGTTCGTCACCCTCCTGGGCGCCTCGGGCTGCGGCAAGTCCACCCTGCTCAACCTGGTCGCCGGGCTCGACCGGCCGTCCGCGGGGTCCATCGAGACCCCCGGCGGCCGACCGGCCCTGATGTTCCAGGAGCACGCCCTCTTCCCGTGGCTCACCGCGGGCAAGAACATCGAACTGGCCCTGCGGCTGCGCGGGGTGCCCAAGGCCGAGCGACGCGACGAGGCCGAGCGGCTCCTGACCCTCGTCCGGCTCGGCGGCTCGTACGGCAAGCGGGTCCACGAGCTGTCCGGCGGCATGCGGCAGCGGGTCGCGCTGGCCCGCGCGCTCGCCCAGGACAGCGACCTGCTCCTGATGGACGAGCCGTTCGCCGCGCTCGACGCCATCACCCGGGACGTGCTGCACGACGAACTGACCCGCATCTGGCGGGAGACGAAGCTGTCGGTGCTCTTCGTCACCCACAACGTGCGCGAGGCCGTGCGGCTGGCCGAGCGCGTCGTCCTCCTCTCGTCCCGGCCGGGCCGGATCGCGCACGAGTGGACCATCGACATCCCTCAGCCGCGCCGCATCGAGGACTCCGCCGTCGCGGAGCTGTCCCTCGAGATCACCGAACACCTGCGTGGGGAGATCCGCCGCCATGGCCAGCACTGACACGACCCCGAAGACGCAGAGGTCCGACGACCTCGCCGGTCTCGAAGCCGGTCTGGACGCCCTCGACAGCGTGCAGGTCCGGCGGACCCCGGTCCGCGAGGTGCTGGTCAGGAAGGTGCTCCCGCCGGTCGTCGCCGTCGTGCTCGTCCTGGTGGTGTGGCAGCTCCTGGTGTCGCTCAAGGTCACCGACGAGTACAAGCTGCCGGCCCCGTCCGCCGTGTGGGACAGCCTGACCGTGATGTGGCGGCAGGGCACGCTCTTCAGCATTCTGTGGACCAGCGTGTCCCGGGCCCTGTACGGGTTCGTCCTGGCGCTCGCGATCGGCACCCCGCTGGGCCTGCTCGTCTCCCGCGTGAAGTTCGTGCGCGCGGCGATCGGCCCGATCCTCGCGGGGCTCCAGTCGCTGCCCTCGGTGGCCTGGGTCGCGCCCGCCGTCCTGTGGCTCGGCCTCAACGACAGCATGATGTACGCGGTGATCCTGCTCGGCGCGGTCCCGTCGATCGCCAACGGCCTCGTCGCCGGCGTCGACCAGGTCCCGCCGCTCTTCCTGCGGGCGGGCCAGACGCTCGGCGCGCGGGGGATCAAGGGCGCCTGGTACATCGTGATGCCGGCCGCGCTCCCCGGCTACCTGGCCGGCCTCAAGCAGGGCTGGGCGTTCTCCTGGCGTTCGCTGATGGCCGCGGAGATCATCGCCTCCTCGCCGGACCTGGGCCTCGGCCTCGGCCAGCTCCTGGAGAACGGCCGCAACAACATCGACATGGCCGGGATCTTTCTGGCGATCATCCTGATCCTGATCGTCGGCATCGCCATCGACCTGCTCATCTTCAGCCCGCTGGAGCGCGCGGTCCTGCGCCGCCGCGGCCTCCTCACGAAGGGCTGAGCCCCACCATGAACCGCCCCGTCCTCCTCGTGATCGCCCACGGCAGCCGCGACCCGCGGCACGCGGCGACCGTCCAGGCGCTGGTGCGCCGGGCCGGTGCGCTGCGGCCGGGGCTGCGCGTGGAGACGGCGTTCCTGGACCTCAACCTGCCGTCGGTGCCGGGCGTGCTCGACCGGCTCGCCGCCGACGGGGTACGGGAGGTCGTGGCCCTGCCGCTCCTCCTCACCCGGGCCTTCCACGCGAAGGCCGACATCCCCGCCGTGCTCCGCCAGGCGCCGCCGTCCCTGAGCATCCGCCAGGCGGAGGTCCTCGGCCCGTCGCCGCTGCTGATCGCGGCGGTGGAGCGGCGGTTGTACGAGGCGGGCCTCACGCCCGCCGACAAGCCCACGACCGGGGTCGTCCTGGCCTCGGCGGGCTCCACGGACCCGGAGGCGATCGCGGTGATCGCAGAAACGGCGCGGGAGCTGCGGCGCACCGGTTGGTGCTCCGTGCGGCCCGCGTTCGCCTCCGCATCTCTCCCCCGCACGGAGGACGCCGTCCAGGCGCTGCGTACGGAACCGGGCGTCGAGCAGGTGGCGGTCGCCCCGTACGTGATCGCCCCGGGCCGCCTCCCGGACCGCATCGCGGCGGGCGCGGCCGGGGCCGACGTCCTCGCGGACGTCCTCGGCCCCTCCCCCGAGCTGGCACGCCTGCTCCTGGACCGGTACGACGGGGCGCACGCCACCCGCCGCCCGGCCGCCAGGACCGCCTAGGGCTTCGGGTTCCGTCCGCTGGCGGCGAGGGCGCGGTCGAGCGCCGGGGCGTCGGCGGCCACCTCGACGACGGCGGCGAAGCCCTCGTACTGGCGGTACATCTCCGCGTACCGCTCGACCACGTCGAGCAGGAACACCGCCGTGTCCTCGGGCAGGGTGAAGTCCTGCCCGGTGGAGCGGGCCAGGTCCCAGCCGTGCAGGGCGAGTTCCTCGACGAGCATGGCGGCGATCTCGGCGGCCGGCATGGGGCTGCCGCCCATGTCGACGTCCCCCTCCCAGGCCTCCGGCTTCTCCCAGGCGGCCAGGGCCCGGTCGAGCTGCGCCGCGTACGCCTCGGCCCAGCCGTCCTCGCCGGCGAAGTCCCGCTGGACGGTCTCCTCGGGGAGCTGGGTGCGCAGGGCACGGTGTTCGAGGCCGTGCGCGGAGTAGAGGACCAGGTGGTTGGCGAGCTCGCGGACCGTCCAGTCGGCACAGACGGAGGGGGCGGCAAGCTGCTCGGCGGCGACGGCACGGGCGACGCGGGCCGCTTCGGCGGCGCAGACGGTGAGGTGGGTGTGGATCTCGTTCATACCGTCGACCGTACGGAACGCCCCGCGCCCGGTCTTGAACTTTCGCGACAGGGGCCCGGTCCGAGCATCAGGAACCGGGTGGTGGACCGAGGATCAATCGGCGTAGGCGAGTTCGGCTTCGGTGATGGACGGACCTTCCACGGTGAAGGCGTAGAAGGCGGTGAATCCGCCCGTGCCTCCTGGAGAGAAGCGCACCAGGAGACGCTGGTGACCGGGCCGGTTCTCGGCGATCCTGAGCACGGTCAGCCTGCCGCCGATGACCTCGTTCCCGGCCCAGGCGCGGATCGCGGCGCGGCCCTGGATGCGCCGCCCGACGTCGACGACCTCCGCGTCCGCGGCGAACGCTCCCGCCAGGGCGTCGAGATCGCCGCCGTTGACCGCGTTGACGTAGGCGTTGACCTGCGGCAGCAGCGTGCCTTCCCGCGGTCTGTCGGCGCAGGCCGCGGGGATCCGCGCAGGATCTTCGGCGGCCAGTTCTTTCGCGACCGCCTTGATGTTCTCCTGCACGAGGGTCGGGAGATCCGCGACCGGTGGATGATCGGGATAGGCGCGGTCCATCGAGGCGGTGATCGCCTTCTGTTCGTCAGGGGCCACTTCCCGGCCGCCGGGAGAGCGCGTGTCGACGGCCGGACGGACCAGGCCGCGGAACCGCTGGAGGTATGCGCGCTGGTCGTCGACCAGTGTCCCGGCCGGGCCCGGCGCTCCGTGTCCCGGATACGTCGTCGTGGCACCGGGGAAGCGCCGGTCCAGCTGGTCGAGGGCCTGGAGCCAGCCGCAGCTGTGCCCCTCGATCAGGGCGGGCGTGACCTTGCTGGTCGCCAGGTCGCCGGCGAAGAGGTCACCGGTGTCGGGACGGTAGTAGACGGTCGCGGTGTCGGACTCGCCCTCGGTGAAGGTGGCGGTCTCCAAGCGCAGGCCGCCGACCTGCAGCGGAGCGCCGTCCTCGAAGGTCTTGTCGGCGTAGGTGAGGGTGGCGGGAAAGGCGGCGTTGGCTGAGCGGGCCAGGGGGTAGAAGCCTCGTCGGTCCTCCCGCATGGCCCGGTCGGTCGATTCGGAGGCGAGGACGGGGGCCTGGGGGAAGGCCTCGTGGAAGGCGCCCGCACCACCCACGTGGTCGGGGTGGGAGTGGGTCAGGAGAACGGCCGCGACGGGCGTGCCGGTCTTCCTGATCTCCGCGATCGCCTTTCGGGCGTCGCCCGGCGTGCGCAGGGTGTCGATGACGACCAGGCCCTGCGGCGCCTGGATCCAGTAGGTGTTGACCGAGCCGGGGTTGGGGGAGGCGAAGCGTCCCGGCCGTGCCGCCTTCGCCTCCGGCGCGTCGGGCCCGGCGCTGTCCGAGCAGCCCGCCGCTGCTGTGCAAGCGCATAAGACGGCGAAGCTTGCGGCCAGGAGGCGCTGCAGTCTCTGGTTCATCTGGAGCTTTCGTGACGTCGGGTGTGAGGGGATTCAGCGGACCGCGAACTCGGAGATGGCGTTGCGGGCGTCGGTGGCGCCGATCACAGCAAGGTCCTTCCGAAGTGCGCGGCCACGGTGTCCGTCGCAAGTGTGACCTGCGGCTCCTGGTCGTAGAAGTCGAACTGGGTGCCCTCCGTCCACAGGATGTCCTTGGGGCCGGCGAGCCCCGCGTGGAAGCGGCGGGCGCCGTCGGGGATCGCGGCGTCCTCGCTGTGCACCAGCAGGGTGGGCCGGTCGATGCGCGGCGCCAGGGCGATGGCGTCGTAGGTGAGCCAGTCCGCCCAGGACATGACGGCGAAGCGGTTGGGCCAGGCAGGGATGCCGCCGCGGGCGGGGTTGAGGTAGAAGTCGATGTCGTACGGCATGGCCGCGCGTGCGTCGGTGGCGGAGACCACGGGCACGTACTCGAC
>NZ_JBEXSZ010000082.1:0-35656 GCF_040613865.1 Streptomyces sp. NPDC006197
CGCCAGAGCGGCATGGGGACGAGCCCGGGCTCGATCAGTTCGGTGCCTTCGAAGAAGCGGGTGATCTCTCCGCCCGACCGCATCACCAGGGGGCGATCTGGCGGGACATGATCGTCGTCAGTTCGTACGCCGTGTGGGAGGCGGCGACCGCGGTGATCTCGGCGTGGTCGTAGGCCGGGGCGACCTCGACGACGTCGGCGGAGACCAGGTTGCAGGAGGAGAGGCCGCGGAGGATCTCCAGGAGCTCGCGGGAGGTCATGCCGCCGGCCTCGGGGGTGCCGGTGCCGGGGGCGTGGGCCGGGTCGAGGCAGTCGATGTCGATGGAGATGTACAGCGGGCGGTCGCCGATGCGCTGGCGCAGCTGGTCGGCGACCTCGTCGGCGCCGCGGCGGTAGATGTCCGCCGAGGTGACGATGCCGAAGCCCATCTTCTCGTCGTCGGTGAGGTCCTGCTTGCCGTAGAGCGGGCCGCGGGTGCCGACGTGGGAGAGCGCCTCGGTGTCGAGGATGCCCTCCTCGACGGCGCGGCGGAACGGGGTGCCGTGGGTGTACTCGGCGCCGAAGTAGGTGTCCCAGGTGTCGAGGTGCGCGTCGAAGTGGAGCAGGGCGACGGGGCCGTGCTTCTTGGCGACGGAGCGCAGCAGCGGCAGGGCGATGGTGTGGTCGCCGCCGAGGGTCATCATGCGGGCGCCGGTGCCGAGGAGCTCGTCGGCGGCGGCCTCGACGGTCTCGACGGCCTCGTTGATGTTGAACGGGTTGGCGGCGATGTCGCCGGCGTCCGCGACCTGGGCGAGGGCGAAGGGGGAGGCGTCCTGCGCCGGGTTGTAGGGGCGGAGCAGACGGGAGGCCTCGCGGATGGCGTTGCCGCCGAAGCGGGCGCCGGGGCGGTAGGAGACGCCGCTGTCGAAGGGGACGCCGACCACGGCGACGTCGGCGGTGCCGACCTCGTCGAGGCGCGGCAGACGGGCGAACGTCGCGGGACCGGCGTACCGCGGGATGCGGGACGAGTCGATCGGGCCGCGGAAGGCGTTCTGGTCGCTGCTGCTCATGGTCGGGGTCCTCCTGGGGTGTGTGTCGAGCGGGTCCGGGCGTCGGGTCTCGGCGCCCGGGGTGCGGCCGCCGTCAGGCGGTCGCGGGTGCCGGTTCCGGTGATTCGGTTCCGGGCTCGGTCGTGGTGTCCTGGCCCGCGAGGCGCGCGCGCCAGTTCGCGAGCACGGTGGCGTCCGTCGGGCGGGTCGCCAGGGAAACGATCACATAGGCGGCGAGCGAGGCCAACAAACCATAGTAAACAGGCTCATTTGCCAAGATTCCGTAAGCCCACATCAGGCCAATGACGGTCAGGCCGCCGACGGCGACCGCGGCGAGCGCGCCCTGGACGGTGCCGCGGCGCCAGAGGAGGCCGCCGAGGATCGGCACGAGGAGCCCGCCGACCAGCAGGTTGTAGGCGACGGTGAGGGCCTGGACGACGTCGTTGAGGGCGATGGCGATGAGGATGACGGCGACGCCCATGATCAGGATGAAGAGGCGGTTGCCCTTCACCTCGTCGTGGTCGCCCTCGTCCTTCTTCGCGACGGCGCCGCGCAGGCGTGACCAGATGTCGTTGTTGGCGACGGTGGCGCAGGCGATGAGCGCGCCGGAGGAGGTGGACATCACGGCGGCGAGCGCGGCGGCCAGGACGAGGCCCCGGACGCCCATCGGCAGTTCGTCCTTGACGATGGTGGCGAAGGCGTCGTCGGCACTGGGCAGCTTCGGGTAGAGCACCTTCGCCGCCGTGCCGATGACGGCTCCGGCGAGCGCGTACGCGAGGCAGTAGGTGCCGGCGACGGTGCCGCCCCACTTGGCGACCTTGTCGGTGCGGGCGGTGAAGACCCGCTGCCAGATGTCCTGGCCGATCAGCATGCCGAAGGTGTAGATCAGCACGTAGGTGAAGATCGTCTCGCCGCCGATGCCGAGCGGCTCGAAGTACGAGGTGGGCAGCGCCTCCCGCATGCCCTCGAAGCCGCCGGCCTTGACGACGGCGATCGGCAGCAGCAGGAGCAGCACGCCGATGGTCTTCACGACGAACTGCACCATGTCGGTGATGGTGATGGACCACATGCCGCCGAGGGTCGAGTAGGCGACGACGATGGTGCCGCCGAGGACGATCGCGAGGGTCCGGGGCAGGTCGAAGAGGACGTCGAAGATCGTGGCGTACGCGATGGTCGAGGTGACGGCGAGCATCAGCGTGTACGCCCACATCACGACGCCGGAGATGACGCCGGCCTTGCCGCCGTAGCGCAGGTCGAGCATCTCGGAGACCGTGTAGACCTTCAGGCGCGCGATGCGCGCGGAGAAGAAGACGGAGAGGGCCAGCAGGCCGAGGCCGATGGCGAAGACCATCCAGGCGCCGGAGAGGCCGTACTTGTAGCCGAGGCCGACGCCGCCGATGGTGGAGGCGCCGCCGAGGACGATGGCGGCCATCGTCCCGGAGTACATCCAGGGCCCGAGGCGGCGGCCGGCCACCAGGAACTCGCTCTTGGACCTGGCGCGGCGCATGCCCCACCAGCCCATCGCGAGCATGCCGGCCAGGTACAGGACGATCACTGTGTAGTCGACGGCCATGGGCCCTCCTTCTCACCTCGGTGGCGTGTCGTGCGGGGGGAGTGCCCAGGTGCTGATCGCGGGGACATCCGCCCGTACCCGCGGCCCTGGGATGAGACGACAGTAGGTGGCCGGAAAGCGACGTTGAAGTGTACGTTTCCTCCACTGTCCGGGCGAGGGATGTACGAAGGGCCCATGTCGATGACCCCTCCGGAGCCGAGTTCCACTCCCCCGGCGCCGCCGGTGCCGCTCGCCGCGCTGCTCGCCCGCCCCGACCTGGGCCTGCGGCTGCTCGCCGGACCCGAGGACGTGCCGCTGCACTGGGTGCACACCTCGGAGATGGCCGACCCCTGTCCGTATCTGCTCGGCGGCGAGCTGCTCATGACGGCGGGCGTGCAGCTCACCGATCCGGCGCACTACGTCGACCGGGTCGTGGAGGCGGGGGCGGCGGCGCTCGCCTTCGGGGTGACGCCGGTGTGGGACACGGTGCCGCCGGAACTCGTCGCCGCGTGCGACCGGCACGGCCTGCCGCTCGTGGAGGTCCCTCCCCGGACCCCGTTCACGGCGGTGGCGCGGGCGCTGTGGCGGCTGATGGCGGAGGCCCGGCTGCACGAGCTGCGCCGGGTGACCGAGGCCCAGCAGTCGCTGGCGGCGGCCGCGGCCCGGCCGGCCCCGGTCCCGGCGGTGCTCGGCGCGCTCGCCTCCCGGCTCGGGGGGCGGGCGGTGCTGTTCGGCGCGGACGGCACGGAGTCGGCGGCGGCCGGCCGGGAGGTGCCGGCGGAGGCGGCGCGGGCGCTGCGGGACCTCGCGGGGGTGCTCGGGCCGCGCCCGGGCGGGGGCCCAGCCGGTCGGGCCGGATCAGCGAGCGGCGTCCCGGGGTCCCGGATCCAAGGCGGAGGAGGAAGGCATGGCGGAGCCATGTCGACCGACGACAACGCGGGAGACGGGGCCCCAGGACGCCGGGAGCCCGGCCCGACCGGCTGGGCCCCCGCCAAGGGGCCGGCCTCGGCGAGCGGGGACGGCGGCGGGCTGCGGCTCGCCGCGTACGCCCTGGGCGGCGGGGACGGCCTGACCCTGGGGGTGGCGACGGAGCGGCGCGGCCCGGGCGACCACACGATCGCGGGCGTGGCGGTGGTCCTGCTCTCGCTGCTCACGGCGCCGCACCGGGGCGCGGACGTGACCGTACGGGACGGGGCCCTGGTCCGGCTGCTGCTCGGCGCGGCCCCGGCGGAGGTCGCGGGCGCCCTGGGCCCGGACCCCTGGACGGTGGTCCACGCGCGGGGCGGCGACGGCACGCCGTTCGCGGCGGCGAGCCTGGCGGCGGCGCTGGGGACGCCGCTCGTGGAGGCGGGCGCGGGAGCGGGCACGGGCTCGGGGAGCGGCCTGGACGCGGGGCCGGGCTCGGAGGGCGGCCTGGACGCGGGGCCGGGCTCGGAGGGCGGCCTGGACGCGGGGCCGGATGCCCCCGGCCCCGTACGCCCCGACCCCGTACATCCCGGCCCCGCACGCCCCGACCCCGTACATCCCGGCCCCGCACGCCCCGGCACCGTACGGCTCCTGCTTCCCTCCTCCGCCGCCGTCACCGCACAGGAGGGCTGGACGCTCGGGGCGAGCGCCCCCGTGGCGGCCTCGGAGCTGGCGGCCGGGGACGCGCAGGCGGCGCGGGCGCTGCGCAGGGCGGAGGCCTCCCGGGCGGCGCTCGTCCGGCACCGCGCCGGCGGCTTCGCCGCGCTCGTGGACCGCGACGAGGCCGCCGCGTACGCCCGTGACGTGCTGGCCCCGCTCAGCGAGCCGCTCACCGAGACCCTCCGGGCCTGGCTCTCGCTGCACGGCAGCTGGGACCGGACGGCGGTGGCGACCGGCCTGCACCGGAACACCGTCCGCCAGCGCATCGCCCGCTGCGCGACGCTGCTCGACCGGGACCTGGACGATCCGGACGTGCGGATGGAGCTGTGGTTCGCATTGCACTCGGCAGCCAACGCTGGACAGAGGGGTTGACCGGTCGGTAACTTCGTTCCCACGACCCTGAGCAAGCGCTTAGACAACTGGCTCGCCCTGCACATCGGAGGAGACGCACCGTGCGCCGTACCGTATTCAACGAGGACCACGAGGCGTTCCGGGAGACCATCCGCGCCTTCATCGAGGCCGAGGTCGTCCCCGTCTACGACGAGTGGTTCGCCGCGGGCCAGGCGCCGCGCGAGTTCTACGACAAGCTCGGCGAGCTGGGCATCTTCGGCATCAACGTCCCCGAGGAGTTCGGCGGCGCGGGCCTCGACACCCACAAGTTCGAGGCCGTGATGTACGAGGAGACCTCGCGCGCGGGCGTCCACTTCGGCGGCTCCGGCGTCCACGTGCTGCTCGCCCTGCCGTACCTCAAGATGCTCGCCACCGACGAGCAGAAGAAGCGCTACCTCCCGAAGTTCGTCACCGGCGAGGAGATGTGGGCGCTCGCCATGACCGAGCCGGGCACCGGCTCCGACGTCGCGGGCATGAAGACCACCGCCAAGCTCTCCGAGGACGGCACCCACTACGTCCTCAACGGCGCCAAGACCTTCATCACCGGCGGCGTCCACGCCGACCGCGTGATCGTCTGCGCCCGCACCTCCGCCCCCTCGGCCGAGGACCGCCGCTTCGGCATCTCCCTCTTCGCCGTCGACACCAAGTCCGAGGGCTACTCCATCGGCCGCAAGCTGGACAAGCTCGGCCTGCGCACCTCCGACACCGCCGAGCTGGCCTTCGTCGACGTCAAGGTGCCCGCCGAGGACCTGCTCGGCGAGGAGGGCAAGGGCTTCTCCTACCTCGGCCACAACCTGGCCTCCGAGCGCTGGGGCATCGCCTTCGGCGCCTACGCCCAGGCCAAGGCCGCCGTCCGCTTCGCCCAGCAGTACGTCACGGACCGCACGGTCTTCGGCAAGCCGGTCGCCTCCTTCCAGAACACCAAGTTCGAGCTGGCCGCCTGCCAGGCCGAGGTCGACGCCGCCGAGGCCGTCGCCGACCGCGCCCTGGAGGCCCTGGACGCGGGCGAGCTCACCCCGGCCGAGGCCGCGAGCGCCAAGCTCTTCTGCACCGAGGTCGCCCACCGCGTCATCGACCGCTGCCTCCAGCTGCACGGCGGCTACGGCTACATGAACGAGTACCCGATCGCCCGCCTGTACGCCGACAACCGCGTCAACCGCATCTACGGCGGCACCAGCGAGATCATGAAGTCGATCATCGCCAAGTCGATGGGCCTGTAAGTGCCCGAGGCACACACCGCACTGGATGACCTGCTCGATCTGCTCGACCTGGAGCGGATCGAGCGGGACATCTTCCGGGGGCAGTCCCGGTCCGCGCTCGTCCCCCGCGTCTTCGGCGGCCAGGTGGCCGCCCAGGCGCTGGTGGCGGCGGGCCGGACCGTGCCCGCCGACCGCCTCGCCCACTCGCTGCACGCGTACTTCCTGCGCCCCGGCGACCCGGGCGCGCCGATCGTCTACACGGTCGACCGGATCCGCGACGGCCGCTCCTTCACCACCCGGCGGGTCGTGGCCGTCCAGCACGGGCAGCCGATCTTCCACCTCTCGGCGTCCTTCCAGACGTACGAGGAGGGGCTCGACCACCAGGTGGAGATGCCGCCCGCCCCGGACCCGGAGTCCCTGCCCACGCCGGCCGAGATGCTCCCCCGCCACCTCCCCCGCGAGGTCGCGGACCGGCTGATCGAGGCGCGGGCGGCGGTGGACCTGCGCTACGCCGACGTCCCGCCCTGGGGCTCGGTCGGGCAGCCGCGCGAACCGCGCTCCCAGGTGTGGTTCCGTACCAACGGCAAACTGGCCGACGACCCCCTGCTGCACGTCGTCCTGGCCACGTACGTCTCCGACATGACCCTGCTGGACTCGGTCCTCCTCGCCCACGGGCGGGGCGGCTGGGCCGTCGGCGACGTGGTCGGGGCCTCCCTGGACCACGCCATGTGGTTCCACCGCCCCTTCCGGGCCGACGAGTGGCTCCTGTACGACCAGGAGTCACCGACCGCGTCGGGCGGCCGCGGCCTCGGCCAGGCGCGCATCTTCACCCAGGACGGACGACTGGCGATCTCGGTCATCCAGGAGGGTGTCGTTCGCGTCCCCCGCTGACGCCCGAACATACCGTCCGGTCCAGGGGGCAAACGGCCCCCGTGACGGGAAACGGCTCCATGACGGGAAACGATCCCATGGCGGGAAGCGGCGGGAACGGTGACAGCACCTTCACGGTGATCGTGGCGGCGGCGGCGAACCTCGGGATCGCCGCCGCCAAGGCCGTCGCGGGCCTCGTCAGCGGCTCCAGCGCCATGCTCTCGGAGGCCGCCCACTCGGTCGCCGACACCGTCACCGAGGTCATGCTGCTCACCGCCCTCAAACGGAGCGAGAAGCCGGCCGACGAGGACCACCCGGTCGGGTACGCGGGCGAGCGCTACGTCTGGGCGATGCTGGCCGCGGTCGCCACCTTCGTCGGCGGCGCGGTCTTCTCCTTCTACGACGGCGTCCATACCCTCACCCAGGGCGAGGACCTCGGCGACCCGACGGTCTCGTACGTCGTCCTCGGCGTCGCCCTCCTCCTGGAGGGCTACTCGTTGCGGACGGGAGTCAAGCAGGTCAAAGCGGAGGCGGAACGCCTGAGGGCCCCCTTCTCCACGTACCTCCGACTGACGCCCGACACCACCGTCAAGGCGGTGGTCATGGAGGACTCGGCAGCCCTCGCCGGCCTCGTGCTGGCGGCGGGCGGCCTCCTCGGCGGCCAGATCACCGGCTCCGCCGTCTGGGACGGCGTCGCCTCGATCCTCATCGGCGTCCTGCTCGTGTACGTGGCCTGGGTGCTCGGCCGCTCCAACGCCGAACTCCTCGTCGGCCGACCGGCCCCCCGGGGGATGCGGGACGGCATCAGGGAGGAACTCCTCTCGGTCCCCCACATCGTCGACGTCCTCGACCTGACCACCCTGATCCAGGGCCCCGGGGAGGTCCTGGTCGCGGCGAAGATCGACTTCCGGGACGTGTCGTCGGCGGAGCAGGTGGAATGGGCCTGCGAGGACGCGGAGTCCCAACTCCGGGAGCGCTACCCGTCGATCCGCCGGGTGTACCTGGACCCGACACCGGGCGTGACGCGGCACCGGGCCCGGCCGCCGGAACCGGCCTGAATCAGGCCAGCCCCGCCGCGTTCAGGGTGTACGCCGTGAGGGGCTCGTAGAAGCGGGGGTCCAGGACGTGGTCGTCCAGGGGGATCGTGACCTGCATCGTGCCCTCCGCCTCGCCGATGAAGAGCGCGGGGTCGTTGCAGTCCGCGTAGCCGACGGAGTCGATGCCCCGCTGGCCCGCGCGGCCGGCCCAGCCGTGGTCCGCGATCACCAGGTCCGGCCGGCCGGACTCCCCGAGCGCGTCGAGGATCGCGTTCATCGGCTCCGGCGAGTGCGTGTGCCACAGGCTCGCGCCGCGCTCGAAGACGGCGACGTCGGCGAACTGCACGACGTATCCCTCGTCGGCGACGAGCCCGCCGGGGATGCGGACGATGTCGCAGCCCTGGGCGCGCAGCGCGGCCGCGACCCGGCTGTGGACGTCGATGAGCGAGCCGGGGTGGCCGGTCGCGAAGAGGACCCGCTCGCGGCCCGCGGCGGCCTTGCGCAGCCGGGCGGCCATCCGGTCGAGGCCGTCGACGGTGAGTTCGGGGTCGATGGTGTCCTGGCCGATCCGGTGCGCCGGGTCGTCGACGACGCCGCACCGCTCGGCCATGACGGCGAGCACGTCCTGCTCGTCGGTCCAGCGGTCGCCGAGTTCGAGGCCGAGCCAGTAGTGCCGGTCGCCGTTGGCGAGCTTGCGGTAGTGGGAGAGGTTGTTGTCGCGCGGGGTGGCGACGTCTCCCGCGATCCGGGTGCGGACGAGGTGCTCGACGAGGGCGGGGCGGCTGAGTATCGGCATGGGGTCATTCTGTCCGAGCCGCGGAGGGTGTCGGCACCCCGTTCCGCCCCCTGGACCCAGGGGGCGTCTTGCCGATCAGGCCCGATCCGAAAGACAGGCCCTACGCGCCCAGCGCGCCGAACGCCCCGTGCGCGAGCCGCCGCAGCAGTTCCTCCATGGGCCTGCGGCCGAGGGCCGCCAGGTGCGGGGTGGAGTTGAGCAGGCCGAAGACGGCGTGGACGGCCGTGCGGGACTCCGATTCCCCGGTGGCCGGGTACAGCTCGCGGACGACCGCGACCCACAGTTCGACGTACTGCCGCTGGAGCTGCCGGACCCGCTTGCGGTCCTCGTCCTTGAGCCGGTCGAGCTCGCGGTCGTGGAGGGTGATCAGCGGCCGGTCGTCGAGGGCGAAGTCGATGTGCCCGTCGATGAGGGAGCCGAGGAGGACGCGCGGGTCCCCGTCGGATTCGGCGACGCGCAGCCGCCCTCCGTCGAGGAGGCGCTCGCTGATGCCGACGAGCAGCTCGGCGAGCATCGCGTCCTTCCCGGGGAAGTGGCGGTAGAGGCCGGGGCCGCTGATGCCGACGGCCGCCCCTATCTCGTCCACGCCCACGCCGTGGAAGCCGCGCTCGGCGAAGAGGCGGGCGGCCTCCTTGAGGATCTGCTCGCGGCGGGTCGGCGCGTCGATCCGCGTCGGGCTCGTGGTCATGGAATCAATTCTAGACAACCCGGTTAGCGGTCGTTAACCTGGGCGACATACGTTAACGCTCATTAACCGAGCAAGGGAGCTCGAGGGATGCAGCAGGCACCTGTGCTGACGAGCGCGGCGGATCCCGCGTCCGCGGCCTGGCAGGCCAACGAGGCGGCCCATCACGAGCTGGCGGCGACCCTGCGCGCCAAGCTCGCGACGGCCGCCCTGGGCGGTGGTGAGAAGTCCAGGGCCCGGCACACCGCGCGCGGCAAGCTGCTGCCGCGGGACCGGGTGGACACGCTGCTCGACCCGGGCTCGCCGTTCCTGGAGCTGGCCCCGCTGGCGGCGAACGGCATGTACGGCGACCAGGCCCCGGCGGCCGGCGTCATCGCGGGCATCGGCCGGGTCTCCGGGCGCGAGTGCGTGATCGTGGCGAACGACGCGACCGTCAAGGGCGGCACGTACTACCCGATGACGGTGAAGAAGCACCTGCGCGCCCAGGAGGTGGCCCTGGAGAATCGTCTCCCCTGCCTCTACCTGGTCGACTCGGGCGGCGCCTTCCTGCCGATGCAGGACGAGGTCTTCCCGGACCGGGAGCACTTCGGCCGGATCTTCTTCAACCAGGCCCGGATGTCCGGCGCGGGCATCCCGCAGATCGCGGCGGTCATGGGCTCGTGCACGGCCGGCGGCGCGTACGTCCCGGCGATGAGCGACGAGGCCGTGATCGTACGGAACCAGGGGACCATCTTCCTCGGTGGGCCGCCGCTCGTGAAGGCCGCCACCGGCGAGGTCGTGACCGCCGAGGAGCTCGGCGGCGGCGAGGTCCACTCGCGGATCTCCGGCGTCACCGACCACCTCGCCGAGGACGACGCGCACGCGCTGCGCATCGTCCGGAACATCGTCGCCACCCTCCCCGAGCGCGGCCCGCTCCCCTGGAAGGTCGAGCCGGCCGAGGAGCCGAAGGTCGACCCGTACGGGCTGTACGGGGCGGTGCCCGTCGACTCCCGCACGCCGTACGACGTGCGCGAGGTCATCGCCCGGGTCGTGGACGGCTCCCGCTTCCAGGAGTTCAAGTCCGAGTACGGGCAGACGCTGGTCACCGGCTTCGCCCGGATCCACGGCCACCCGGTCGGCATCGTCGCCAACAACGGCATCCTGTTCGCCGAGTCGGCCCAGAAGGGCGCGCACTTCATCGAGCTGTGCGACCAGCGCGGGATCCCGCTCGTCTTCCTGCAGAACATCACCGGCTTCATGGTCGGCAAGGCCTACGAGCACGGCGGCATCGCGAAGCACGGCGCCAAGATGGTCACGGCCGTGGCCACCACCCGGGTGCCGAAGCTGACGGTCGTCGTCGGCGGTTCGTACGGCGCGGGCAACTACTCGATGTGCGGCCGGGCGTACTCCCCCCGCTTCCTGTGGATGTGGCCCAACGCGAAGATCTCGGTCATGGGCGGCGAGCAGGCCGCGTCCGTCCTCGCGACCGTCAAGCGCGACCAGCTCGGCGACGGCTGGAGCGCCGAGGAGGAAGAGGCCTTCAAGGCCCCGATCCGCGAGCAGTACGAGACGCAGGGCAGCGCCTACTACGCGACCGCCCGGCTGTGGGACGACGGGGTCATCGACCCGCTGGAGACCCGGCAGGTCCTCGGCCTCGCCCTGACCGCCTGTGCCAACGCGCCCCTGGGTGACCCCCAGTTCGGCGTCTTCCGGATGTGAAGGGCTCCCAGAAGATGCAGAGCATGTTCGACACCGTCCTCGTGGCCAACCGGGGCGAGATCGCCGTCCGCGTCATCCGCACCCTGCGGGAGATGGGCGTGCGCTCGGTGGCCGTCTACAGCGACGCGGACGCCGACGCACGGCACGTGCGGGAGGCGGACACGGCGGTACGGATCGGTCCGCCGCCGGCCGCCGAGTCGTACCTGTCCGTGCCGGCGCTGCTCGACGCGGCGAAGCGGACCGGGGCGCAGGCCGTGCACCCCGGCTACGGGTTCCTTGCGGAGAACGCGGGGTTCGCGCAGGCCTGCGCGGACGCGGGTCTCGTCTTCATCGGCCCGTCCGCCGAGGCGATCTCCCTGATGGGTGACAAGATCCGGGCGAAGGAGACCGTGAAGGCGGCGGGCGTGCCCGTCGTCCCCGGTGCCGCCGACCCCGACATCGTGGACGCCGCCCGCGAGCTGGGCGCGCCCGTCCTGCTCAAGCCGAGCGCGGGCGGCGGCGGCAAGGGCATGCGGCTGGTCCGCGACCTGGCGCTCCTGGAGGACGAGATCGCGGCGGCCCGGCGCGAGGCGCGTTCCTCCTTCGGCGACGACACGCTGCTCGTGGAGCGGTGGATCGACCGGCCCCGGCACATCGAGATCCAGGTCCTGGCGGACGCCCACGGGAACGTGATCCACCTCGGCGAGCGCGAGTGCTCGCTCCAGCGCCGCCACCAGAAGATCATCGAGGAGGCGCCGAGCGTCCTGCTCACCCCGGAGATCCGGGCGTCGATGGGCGCGGCGGCGGTCGAGGCGGCGCGCTCCTGCGGCTACGTGGGCGCGGGCACGGTCGAGTTCATCGTGCCGGGCGGCGACCCCGCCTCGTACTACTTCATGGAGATGAACACCCGCCTCCAGGTCGAGCACCCGGTGACCGAGTTCATCACCGGCATCGACCTGGTGGAGTGGCAGCTGCGCGTCGCCTCTGGCGAACCGCTGCCGTTCGCGCAGGACGACGTCCGCCTGGACGGCTGGGCGATCGAGGCCCGGATCTGCGCGGAGGACCCCTCCCGGGGCTTCCTCCCCTCGGGCGGCACGGTCCTCGCCCTGAACGAGCCGCGGGGCGCGGGCGTACGGACCGACTCGGGGCTCGCCGAGGGCACCGAGGTCTCCTCCCTCTACGACCCGATGCTCTCCAAGGTCATCGTGCACGCCCCGGACCGCCCCACGGCCCTGCGCAAGCTGCGCGCCGCGCTCGGCGAGCTGGTCACGCTGGGCGTGCCCACGAACGCGGGCTTCCTGCGCCGCCTCCTCGCCCACCCGGACGTCGTCTCCGGCGACCTGGACACGGGCCTGGTGGAGCGGGACGCGGAGAGCCTGGTCCCGCAGGGCGTCCCGGACGAGGTGTACGCGGCGGCGGCGGCCGTGCGGCGCGCGAAGCTGGCCCCGGCGCCCCGGGACGGCTGGACGGACCCGTTCGACGTGCCGAGCGGCTGGCGCCTCGGCGGCACCGCGAAGACGCTCGCCTTCCCGTTCCGAGTACCGGGACTCGAACCCGCGACGGCGGAGGCGCCCGCCGGGGCCCGGGTCACGGACACCACCGTGACGGTGACCGTGGAGGGCATGACGCACACCTTCCACCGTGCCGGGGCCTGGCTGGGCCGGGACGGCGACTCCTGGCAGGTGCTCGACCACGACCCGGTCGAGGCCGCGCTCTCCGGCGCCCGGCACGGGGGCGCCGACACGCTCGCCGCGCCGATGCCCGGGACCGTGACGGTCGTGAAGGTGGCCGTCGGGGACGAGGTGGAGGCCGGGCAGAGCCTGCTCGTGGTCGAGGCGATGAAGATGGAGCACGTCATCTCCGCCCCGCACGCCGGCACCGTCACCGAGCTGGACGTCACGCCCGGCACCACCGTCGCCATGGACCAGATCCTGGCCGTGGTGACGCCCCGCGAGGAGGAGGACGCATGAGCACCGGACTGCCGATGACCGTGCCCGACCCGTCCCTGCCCGCCCGGGTGCGGATCCACGAGGTCGGTGCCCGGGACGGGCTGCAGAACGAGAAGACGGCCGTCCCGACCGGGGTGAAGGCCGAGTTCGTGCGGCGGCTCGCGGCCGCCGGCCTGACGACGATCGAGGCGACGAGCTTCGTGCACCCGAAGTGGGTGCCGCAGCTCGCCGACGCGGAGGAGCTGTTCCCGCTCGTCCGTGACCTCCCGGTCCGGCTGCCCGTCCTCGTGCCGAACGAGCGCGGCCTCGACCGCGCCCTCGCGCTGGGCGCCCGTGAGGTCGCCGTGTTCGCCTCGGCGACCGAGTCCTTCGCGAAGGCCAATCTGAACCGGACCGTCGACGAGGCGCTCGCGATGTTCGCGCCGACCGTCACCCGGGCCATAGAGGCCGGGCTGAAGGTGCGGGGCTACCTCTCGATGTGCTTCGGCGACCCCTGGGAGGGCGCCGTGCCGGTCGAGCAGGTCGTCCGGGTCACCAAGGCCCTCGCCGACATGGGCTGCGACGAGCTGAGCCTCGGGGACACCATCGGGGTCGCGACCCCGGGCCACGTCCAGGCGCTCCTGACGGCCCTGACCGGGGCCGGGGTGCCCGTCTCCCGCATCGCCGTGCACTTCCACGACACGTACGGGCAGGCGCTGTCCAACACCCTGGCCGCCCTGCGGCACGGGGTGACCACCGTCGACGCCTCCGCCGGCGGCCTCGGCGGCTGCCCGTACGCGAAGAGCGCGACCGGAAATCTCGCCACCGAGGACCTCGTGTGGATGCTCGACGGCCTCGGCATCGAGACCGGGGTCGATCTGGCCGCCCTCACCGCCACGAGCGTGTGGATGGCCGAACAGCTGGGCCGGCCCAGCCCCTCCCGTACCGTCCGCGCCCTCTCCCACAAGGAGTGACGAAAGACATGTCCCTCGACCACCGGCTCACCGAAGAGCACGAGGAACTCCGCCGTACCGTCGAGGAGTTCGCCCACGACGTCGTGGCGCCGAAGATCGGCGACTACTACGAGCGGCACGAGTTCCCGTACGAGATCGTCCGCGAGATGGGCCGCATGGGCCTGTTCGGGCTGCCGTTCCCCGAGGAGTACGGCGGCATGGGCGGCGACTACCTGGCCCTCGGGATCGCCCTGGAGGAGCTGGCCCGGGTCGACTCCTCCGTGGCCATCACCCTGGAGGCGGGCGTCTCCCTCGGCGCCATGCCGGTCTACCGCTTCGGTACGGAGGAGCAGAAGCGCGCGTGGCTGCCGAAGCTGTGCTCCGGCGAGGTGCTGGGCGCCTTCGGCCTCACCGAGCCCGGCGCGGGCAGTGACGCCGGCGGCACCCGCACCACGGCCGTGCGGGACGGCGACCACTGGGTCATCAACGGCTCGAAGTGCTTCATCACCAACTCCGGTACGGACATCACGGGCCTGGTGACGGTCACGGCGGTCACCGGCCGCAAGCCCGACGGGCGTCCGCTGATCTCCTCGATCATCGTGCCGTCCGGCACCCCGGGCTTCACGGTCGCAGCCCCGTACTCGAAGGTCGGCTGGAACGCCTCGGACACCCGTGAGCTCTCCTTCGACGACGTCCGCGTCCCGGTGGAGAACCTCCTCGGCGAGGAGGGCCGCGGGTACGCGCAGTTCCTGCGGATCCTGGACGAGGGCCGGGTCGCGATCGCGGCGCTCGCGACGGGCCTCGCGCAGGGCTGTGTGGACGAGTCGGTGAAGTACGCGAAGGAGCGTCATGCCTTCGGGTCGCCGATCAGCACGTACCAGGCGGTCCAGTTCAAGATCGCCGACATGGAGATGAAGGCCCACATGGCCCGGATCGGCTGGCGCGACGCGGCTTCCCGTCTGGTCCTCGGCGAGCCGTTCAAGAAGGAGGCGGCGATCGCGAAGCTGTACTCCTCCACGGTGGCGGTGGACAACGCCCGCGAGGCGACCCAGATCCACGGCGGATACGGCTTCATGAACGAGTACCCGGTGGCCCGGATGTGGCGCGACTCGAAGATCCTGGAGATCGGCGAGGGCACCAGCGAGGTCCAGCGGATGCTGATCGCCCGGGAGCTGGGCCTGCCGGCCTGACCCGGACCGTACGAAAGGGGCGCGTGGCCTGAGCCGCGCGCCCCTTCCTCGTGTCCTGCTAGCCGGCCGTCACTCCGGCGCCCTGGCCGGGCGTGGCGTTCCACTCCCGGATCCGGGCGGCGAGGTCGGCGAGACGCGTGTCGAGCGGGCCGACGGCGATGTAGAACAGCGACTCGTCCACCGGCTTGTCGTCACCGCCCCACCGGACCACCCCGGCGCAGTCCGCGAGGACGGCGCGGACGGTGTCGATCTGGAGCGGGAACAGCGAGCCCTTCGTCGCCCCGGTCCCCGGGCGGATCCGCACCGCCGTGCCGGACGCGAGGTTCGACTCCGGGTGACGGCGGCGCACCTCCTCGGCGGGGCGCCAGCCGACGAGGTCTCCGGCGTGGAGCTCCTCGACCTCGTAGTGGAAGCGGCGCACGACGTGGAGCAGGACGGTCTCGACGTCGCCGATCCACACCGGCACGGTCAGTCCGGTGCCGGACACCGAGCGCGTCCACACCTGGGAGTCGCGGTCGACGTTGGTCTGGATCGTCCAGCCGTTCGCGGACGTCGCCGGGCGCTTGGGCTTGTGGGCCCCCGCGACGGCTCCCGTGACGCCCTCGGCCGGGGCGGCGGTGGCGGTGGCGGACAGGACCGGGCCGAGGGCGGCGGCGGCCCCCACGACGGCTGCGGTCCGCACGACCGTACGCCGCGTCATCTTCTGCTGCATGTGCTTCGTTCTCCTCTCGAATCTTCGTCAGAACAGCCCGATCGCCAGGAAGGGCGCCAGGGAAGCCGCCGCGCACACCGTCCAGAACGCGGCCTTCGGGGCGGGTGTCCGGCGCGCGAGGCGCACGTTCACCAGGCCCCAGACGAGGCCGTAGATCCCGACGACCGGTACCACGACGACCAGCCACAGCCACATGCCGTCGTTCTCGTTCGGGTCCTGCGTCGTCCACCCGAGGGCGGCGAGCGGCCCGTTGGCCAGGACGTACCAGACCAGGAAGTACGGAACGACTCCGGGCACGCCGAGCAGCAGGTTCACTCCGGCCGGCACGAGCAGCTTCCTCATGTGCACATTCTTCGCGATCGGTGGGGGCCGCTAGACGCGGCTGAGCGCGTTGTAGTTCTCCAGGACCTGGTACAGGCCGACGAGCTCGCGCCCGTACTGCGCCGCCTTGTCGCCGGTGCCGTTGTACCGGGCGAGCAGCGCCTGCGTGTCGGCGAGGCTGGTGGTCAGCGACGGCGAGGGGATGCCCAGCTGGTAGGAGTTGAACATCGTGAGGTACGCGACGGACCGGATGTTGTACTCGGGGTCCTGGAGCTGGTCCCAGACGGACTTCAGGTCGGCGTCGGTCAGCGGGGTGGCGTTGAGGTAGCCCTGCTGGATGCAGTAGTTCCGGGCCGCGATGGCGACCGCGGCGAAGATCTGGCCCCAGCCGGTGCTGCTGTCGTCCCTCAGGCCGGCCTTCACGGCCTCGTCGGAGACCACGTCGAGCGGGTTCAGCTTGCGCAGCTCCCACAGGACGGGGGCCTGGATGAGCGCCTTGCGGATCCTGAGCGTCCTGGCCAGGTTGGTGAACAGCCAGTCGTAGCCGATGACCGCGTTGAACGCCTCGGTGGTGCTGATGGCGCCGTACGTGACCCAGTCGCCGTCGGCGGTCCAGCCCTCGCCGCCGGTCTCCGGGACGCCGATGGAGGTGAGGTACGACTGGACGTCCGCGAGCAGGGGCGCCCGGTACTTGGCCTGGTCGAGGTCCCTGTCGAGGCCGGAGACGATGCCGGCGGGCGGGTTGAAGTCGTTCTGGCCCTGGTCCCGGCCGGAGGCCATGTCGTTGTCGATGTTGATGGCGCCGGTGCCGGAGCCGACCGTGATCGTGGAGATCTGGTCGAAGGCCCACTTGGTCGGCAGCGGGTAGCCGAGGTTTCCGGAGAAGCCGGCCGACATGTCGGAGACGAAGGCGGTCTCGGCGTACCCGGCGTCGGTGACGCGCTGGCAGATGTTGCGCGGGCCGTAGACGCCGACGCGGTAGCCGGAGTTCTCGGTGACGGTCCGGGAGATGCCGCGGAAGTGCGGGAGGATGAAGTCGGTGACCTCGCCGTCCATGGCGTCGTAGTCGACGGCGAAGTAGATGATCGAGCCGGACTTGAAGCCGTGCGCCTTGGCCCATTCGACGGCGCTGTTCGCGTCGACGCAGCCCTGGCCGTACTTGAAGTAGCTCGCCGAGTCGGAGAACGTCTGGTAGATCGGGAAGCAGCGCAGCCCGTAGTTCTTGATCGTCTCCAGCTCGCCCGGCTGGATCTGCTTCTCCGGCAGGCTGGTCTTCGAGGGGTTGTAGAGGTACCGGCCGACGTACCTGTAACCCGCGTTGACGAGGGTCTGGGCGCGCTCCGGCGTGATCTTGGTGACGCAGTCGCAGGCGCTGCCCCTGCGGGTCTGGTCGCCGTACGAGACGAGCAGCGAGGACCAGGTGGCGTAGTCGCCGACGCCGGTGACCGGCAGCAGGGAGAAGGCCTGGAAGGTCTCGACCTCGCTCTGGACGGCGCCGGTGAACTCGCCGAAGACGACGTCGCGCTTGTTGAGGACCATCGCGGCCGTGAACAGGTACGCCCAGGTGCTGCTGTTGCCCTGGCCGACGGTGTGGGACTTCAGGCCGGACTGGGTGCCGGGGCCGAAGTTGCCGTTGGCGACGCCGTCCGCCATGCCCAGCTCGTACTGGATCGCGAAGAGCATGGACTTCGCGACGTCGCGGGAGTGGTGGCCGTCACAGGGGATGATGTAGAAGTCCCGGCGGTTCACGTACCGGGCGTTCAGCCACCGCTGGACGGTGCGGATCTGCTCGTTGGCACCGGCGGTGCTGACGTACGCGTCCATGTTGAGCAGGCCCTTGACGACCTTCGGCTCCAGGGACGTGCCCGGGTAGGCGCCGTCCACGCCCATGTGGAGCTTGAGCTGCGCCACGGCGCTCTGGACCCGGCCGTTGTAGACGCCGTCGATCTCGCCGCCGTCGTAGCCCTTGCAGTACAGGGCGGACTGGATGATGCGGCAGAGGTTCGCCGACGGCATCGTGGAGGCGTTGAGGCTGGGGTACTTCGACGCCAGCGTGGACAGCGTGGTGGGGCCGAAGGCGTTCGACAGGCTGGTGAGGCCCATCTCGTACTGGAGGGCCCGGGTGAGGGCGTACATGACCGTCCAGCCGGTCTTGCCGTCCTCGTCCAGCTTGGATATGCCCAGCGTAGCCCCGTTGTTGTAAGTCGAGTTGATGAAGCGCTGGGCCCTCTCGACCATCGCGTCAGCCATGAGTCTCCTTCGTCTACGGCAACGCACGCGGAGAGGCGTCACGCCGTCGCCGAAACGAGGAGCCCCCCTCTCCCGATTCAGCCAGACCCTAGCAACAGCATCCCTCCCTGTTGATCAATATGAGGTTAGGCTAACCTCATTTCCATGACGAACGCCGAGACCGCCCCCTTCCAGTTCTTCTCCCTCCAGGTCGACCGGACGCGGCGGCTCGGCCCGTCCCTGGTCCGGATCACCTTCACCGGGGACGACCTGAAGGGCTTCGCCGCCGGGGGCCGCGACCAGTCGCTCTCCCTCTTCCTGCCGCACCCCGGCCAGGAGGCCCCGGTCCTGCCGCCCCTGGACGACCCGGACATGTACGCGATCCTGGGCGCCTGGCGGGCCATGCCCGACGACGTGCGGGCCGTGATGCGCTCGTACACCGTCCGCGAGCAGCGCACCGAGCCCGCGAACGAGATCGACATCGACTTCGCCCTCCACGAGGACGGCGGCCCCGCCTGCCGCTGGGCCGGCCGCGCCGAGCCCGGCGACCGGGTGGTGGTCCTGGGCCCGGCGGTCGCCGCGAACACGGGCGTCCGCTTCCAGCTGCCCGAGGACGCCGACTCCGTACTGATCTGGGCCGACGAGACGGCCCTGCCCGCCGCCTCCGCGATCCTGGAGTGGCTGCCGGCCGAGACCCGCGCCCAGGTGTTCCTGGAAGTGCCGTACTCCGGCGACCGGATGGAGCTCGCGACCGAGGCGGACGCCACGGTCACCTGGCTCGTACGGGAGGAGGGGGCGCCGTCCGCCGTCGACGCGGTGTCCGGCACCGAGCTGCCCGGACGGGCCCCGTACGTCTGGATCGCGGGCGAGTCGGGCGCCGTGAAGGCGCTGCGCCGCCACTTCGTGCGGGAGCGGGGGCTCGACCGCCGCCGCGTCACGTTCGTCGGCTACTGGCGCAAGGGCCTGTCCGAGGACGCCCTGCGCGAGGTGCCGGACGAGACGGCGCAGGACGAGGCCCAGGAAGCGGCGTAGCCGCCCCGTACCCCCACAGGGCCAACGGCCCCCAGCCCCTTCGGGTTGGGGGCCGTTGTGCTGTGAATTTAGGTTAGGCTAACCTAACTAAGACCGACCGAGTCCGCTCCCGGAAGGGCCCCACATGCGTTCCCACCTGCTCAACGACACGACGGCGGAGAGCTACCGGCGCTCCGTCACCGAAGGAGTGGAGCGGGTGGCGAGGAAACTCGCGGCGACGCGCGGCCCGTTCACGGGCGTGACGCCCGCCGAGCTGGCCCCCGCCGTCGACGCCGTCGACCTCGACCGGCCGCTCGGCGACGCCTCCGCCGCCCTCGACGAGCTGGAGGACGTCTACCTCCGCGACGCCGTCTACTTCCACCACCCCCGCTACCTCGCGCACCTCAACTGCCCGGTGGTCATCCCCGCCGTCCTCGGCGAGGCCGTCCTCTCGGCGGTCAACTCCTCGCTCGACACCTGGGACCAGAGCGCCGGCGGCACCCTCATCGAGCGGAAACTGATCGACTGGACCACCGGCCGGATCGGCCTCGGCCCGCTCGCCGACGGCGTCTTCACCAGCGGCGGCACCCAGTCCAACCTCCAGGCCCTGCTCCTCGCCCGCGAGGAGACCGGCGCCACCGACCTGTCGAAACTGCGGATCTTCTCCTCCGAGTGCAGCCACTTCAGCGTCCAGAAGTCGGCCCAGCTGCTCGGTCTCGGCCGCGACGCCGTCGTCTCCGTCCCGGTCGACCGGAACAAGCGGATGCAGTCCGTCGTCCTCGCCGCCGAGCTGGAGGCCTGCCGCGCCGAGGGCCTGATCCCGATGGCGATCGTCGCCACCGCCGGCACCACCGACTTCGGCTCCATCGACCCGCTCCCCGAGATCGCGAACCTGGCCGCCGAGTACGGCGCCTGGATGCACGTCGACGCCGCCTACGGCTGCGGACTGCTCGCCTCCCGCACCCGCCGGCACCTCCTGGACGGCATCGAACGGGCCGACTCGGTCACCGTCGACTACCACAAGTCCTTCTTCCAGCCGGTGAGCTCCTCCGCCGTCCTGGTCCGCGACGGCGCCACCCTGCGCCACGCGACCTACCACGCGGACTACCTCAACCCGCGCCGGACACTCGCCGAGCAGATCCCCAACCAGGTCGACAAGTCCCTCCAGACCACCCGCCGCTTCGACGCGCTCAAGCTCTGGATGACCCTGCGCGTGATGGGCGCCGACGGCATCGGCGAGCTCTTCGACGAGGTCTGCGGCCTCGCCCGGGAGGGCTTCGAGCTGCTCGCCGCCGACCCGCGCTACGACGTCGTGGTCGAGCCGCAGCTTTCCACCCTCGTCTACCGCTACATCCCCGAGGCCGTGACCTCCCCCACCGAGATCGACCGGGCCAACCTCCACGCCCGCAAGGCCCTGTTCGCCTCGGGCGAGGCCGTCGTCGCCGGCACCAAGGTCGACGGCCGCCAGTACCTCAAGTTCACCCTGCTCAACCCCGAGACCACCGCGGCCGACATCGCCGCCGTCCTCGATCTGATAGCCGGCCACGCCGAGCAGTACCTGGGAGAGAACCTTGTCCACGCCTGAGATCCACGACTTCATCGGCATCGGGCTCGGTCCGTTCAACCTCGGACTCGCCTGCCTGACCGAGCCGATCGCCGAGCTGGACGGCGTCTTCCTGGAGTCCAAGCCGGACTTCGAGTGGCACTCGGGGATGTTCCTCGACGGCGCCCACCTCCAGACCCCCTTCATGTCGGACCTGGTCACCCTCGCGGACCCGACCTCCCCGTACTCCTTCCTGAACTACCTGAAGGAGAAGGGCCGGCTCTACTCCTTCTACATCCGCGAGAACTTCTACCCGCTGCGCACCGAGTACAACGACTACTGCCGCTGGGCCGCCGGGAAACTCACCTCGATCCGCTTCTCGACGACCGTCGCCTCGGTCGCGTACGACTCGGCGGAAGAGGTCTACGTGGTGACCACCGAGACCGGAGAAACCTTCCGCTCGCGCCGGATCGTCCTCGGCACCGGCACCCCGCCGTACGTCCCGGAGACCTGCCGGGACCTCGGCGGCGACCTGATCCACAACTCGCGCTACCTCCCGAACAAGGAGGCGCTCCAGAAGAAGAAGTCGATCACCCTGGTCGGCAGCGGCCAGAGCGCGGCGGAGATCTACCACGACCTCCTGAGCGAGATCGACACCCACGGCTACCAGCTGAACTGGGTGACCCGCTCCCCCCGCTTCTTCCCGCTCGAATACACCAAGCTCACCCTGGAGATGACCTCCCCGGAGTACGTGGACTACTTCCACGCACTGCCCGAGCAGACCCGCTACCGCCTGGAGACCCAGCAGAAGGGCCTCTTCAAGGGCATCGACGGCGAGCTCATCGACGCGATCTTCGACCTGCTCTACCAGAAGAACCTGGACGGCCCCGTCCCCACCCGCCTGCTCACCAACTCGGCCCTGCACACGGCCGCGTACGACTCCGCGACGGGCACGTACACGCTCGGCTTCCGCCAGGAGGAGCAGGAGAAGGACTTCACCGTCGAGACCGAGGGCCTGATCCTCGCCACGGGCTACAGGTACGCCGTCCCCGCCTTCCTGAAGCCGGTCGAGGACCGCCTCCGCTTCGACGGCCGGGGCCGCTTCGACGTGGCCCGCAACTACGCGATCGACACCACCGGCCGCGGGATCTTCCTGCAGAACGCCGGCGTGCACACCCACTCGATCACCTCGCCCGACCTGGGCATGGGCCCGTACCGCAACGCGTACATCATCGGGGAGATGCTGGGTTCCGAGTACTACCCCGTAGAGAAGACCATCGCGTTCCAGGAGTTCGCCGTATGACCGCCGACATCCGCATACGTCCCCTCGACCCCCTGAAGGACGCCGAGCTGATCCACCCCTGGGTCACCCACCCCAAGGCCGCCTTCTGGATGATGCAGGACGCGAAGCTCCAGGACGTCGAGCGGGAGTACATGGCGATCGCCGCGAACCCGCACCACGACGCCTTCATCGGACTCGTCGACGGCGAGCCCGCCTTCCTCATGGAGCGGTACGACCCGTCGAAGCTGGAACTGGTCGGGCTCTACGAGCCGCTCCCCGGCGACGTCGGCATGCACTTCCTCGTCGCGCCCACCGACACCCCCGTGCACGGCTTCACCCGGACCGTGATCACCGCCGTGATGGCGGAGCTGTTCGCCGACCCGGCGACCGCCCGCGTGGTCGTCGAGCCCGACGTCCGCAACAAGGCCGTCCACGCGCTCAACGAGGCCGTCGGCTTCGTGCCCGAGCGGGAGATCCAGAAGCCCGAGAAGAAGGCCCTGCTGAGCTTCTGCACCCGCGCCCAGTTCGAGACCGCCGTCGGAGCCGCCCTGTGAACCCCGTCGCACACCTCACCCCCGAGCGCTGGGCCGCCGCCAACCGCGCCCTGATCCGCAAGGGCCTCGCCGAGTTCGCCCACGAGCGGCTGCTCGACCCCAAGGAGCTGGGCGAGAGCCGCTACCAGGTCCTCAGCGACGACGGCGCGACCGAGTACCGCTTCACCGCCGACCGCTTCGCGCTCGACCACTGGCAGGTCTACCCGGACTCGATCAGCCGCCACCGGGGCGACGAGCAGCTCCCGCTCGACGCGCTCCAGTTCGTCATCGAGCTGCGCGGCTCCCTCGGCCTGAGCGACGAGGTCCTGCCGGTCTACCTGGAGGAGATCTCCTCCACCCTGGCCGGCACGGCCTACAAGTCGACCAAGCCCCCCGTCACCTCCGCCGAACTGGCCCGCGCCGGCTTCCAGGCGATCGAGACCGGGATGACCGAGGGCCACCCCTGCTTCGTCGCCAACAACGGCCGGCTGGGCTTCGGCGTCGACGAGTACCGGGCGTACGCCCCCGAGGCCGCGACCGGGATCCGGCTGATCTGGCTGGCCGCGCACCGCGACCGGGCCACCTTCACGGCCGGGGCGGACATCGAGTACGAGGCGTTCGTCCGCGCCGAGCTCGGCGACGCGACGGTGGACGGCTTCGCCGCGGTCCTCACCGAGCGCGGTCTCGACCCGGCCGACTACCTCCTCATGCCGGCCCACCCCTGGCAGTGGTGGAACAAGCTGTCCGTCACCTTCGCCGCCGAGGTCGCGCAGCAGCGCCTGGTGTACCTGGGCGAGGGCGACGACACCTATCTGGCGCAGCAGTCGATCCGTACCTTCTTCAACACCTCCGACCCGGCCAAGCACTACGTGAAGACGGCCCTGTCCGTCCTCAACATGGGCTTCATGCGGGGCCTGTCGGCGGCGTACATGGAGGCCACGCCGGCGATCAACGACTGGCTGCACGGCCTGATCGAGGCGGACACCACGCTCAAGGCGGCGCGGTTCTCGATCATCCGCGAGCGGGCGGCGGTCGGCTACCGGCACCTGGAGTACGAGGCCGCGACGGACCGCTACTCCCCGTACCGGAAGATGCTGGCGGCCCTGTGGCGCGAGTCCCCGGTGCCGTCCCTCGCCGAGGACGAGCGCCTGGCGACGATGGCCTCCCTCCTCCACCTGGACCACACGGGCGCGTCCTTCGCGGGCGCGCTGGTCAAGGAGTCGGGCCTGGAGCCGAGGGAGTGGCTCCGGAAGTACCTGGACGCGTACCTCCTCCCGGTCCTGCACTCCTTCTACGCGTACGACCTGGTCTACATGCCGCACGGCGAGAACGTGATCCTCGTCCTCGACGAGCGCGGCGCGGTGGACCGGGCGGTCTTCAAGGACATCGCCGAGGAGATCTGCGTGATGGACCCGACCGCGGTCCTCCCGCCGGCGGTGGAGCGCATCCGCGCCGAGGTCCCGGAGGACATGAAGCTCCTGTCGGTGTTCACGGACGTCTTCGACTGCTTCTTCCGCTTCCTGGGCGCGACCCTGGCGGCGGAGGGCGTCCTCGACGAGGAGGGCTTCTGGCGGACGGTCGCGGAGTGCGTGCGCGCCTACCAGGAGTCGAAGCCGGAACTGGCGGAGAAGTTCGCGCGGTACGACGTGTTCGCGCAGACCTTCGCCCTCTCCGCCCTCAACCGCCTCCAGCTCCGCAACAACCGGCAGATGGTCGACCTGGCGGACCCGTCGGCGGCCCTCCAGCTGGTCGGCGACCTGGTGAACCCGATCGCCCGGTTCGCCTGACGTCCCCCGAACCGATGCGAGCCCCGACGGAGTACGGTCCTCCGCCGGGGCTCGCATCCATGCCCGGTGGGACAGGAGCCGGTCAGTCGTCGCGGGGCTTGCCGAACTCCTCGATCAGCACGGGATACTGCTCCTTGCCGTGCCCGGCGGCGATCGCCCGGTCGGCCATGGTCTTGAGCAGCTTCGGCAGTTCGGCGTTCACCCCCACTGCCTCGCTCTCCTCGATCAGGTGCTCCATCGCCCGTACGTCGGTCTCCAGGGCGGACACCTCGGCGGGGAAGGAGCCGCTGTCGATCTGCTCGGCGTATCCAGGCAGCCATTCGGCCACACCGGCGGCGATCTGCCGCGCGAACGGTGCGTACGTCGCGGCGTCGACACCGACCGTCCTGAGCATGGCCGTGCCCTGGAGCCAGGCGTTCAGGACGCTCCACATCATGGCCAGTCCGGCCACGTCGTACAGCGACGCAAGCCCATGGTCCGCCCCCAGGTAGGTGACGGTGCCGAGCGCGCCGAGTGCCGACTCGTGCGCCTCGAAGTCCGCCTGCGGCCCACTGTGCAGAATCACCGCATCGGCGGTGCCGATGGCCGACGGGACGGCCATGACGGCGCCGTCCAGGTAGCGGGCACCACGCTGCTCGGCCCATCGAGCGGCTTCCCTGGCCTGGGCCGAGCTCCCCGAGGTCAGGTTGACCAACCTCGCGCCGTCCAGCTCGACACCGTCCGCGCCGAGCAGCTCGTACAGGGCCGGGTAGTCGGTGACGCAGATGATCGTCGGCGAACCTGCCTTGAGCGCGTCGCCGATGGTCGGTGCCAGCCGTGCGCCCTCGGCCACCAGTTGGTCGGCTTTGGAGGAAGTGCGGTTCCACACGATGGTGGGATGCCCGGCTTTCAGGAACGCGCCCGCGAGTGCCCGGCCCATCAGGCCGAGTCCAATGATGGTCACGGGTGTTTCGGTGCTGTTGTTCATGACAGCATCGTCAACGTTGATACCGGTGTGAAGGTCAAGTGAGGTAGCGATGCGAATCGGGGAACTGAGTCGCCGGACGGGGGTCCACACCCATCAGTTGCGTTACTACGGGGCCCAGGGGCTGCTGGAGGCGGACCGCGGCGCGAACGGTTATCGCGAGTACGACGAGAACGCCGTACTGCGGGTGAGGCAGATCCGGCATCTGCTGGGGGCCGGTCTGTCTTCCGAGGACATCGCGTACGTGCTGCCCTGTGCGCTCGGAGAGGCCCCGGAGCTGCCCGGATGCCCCGAACTGCTGGCCGCGATGCGGTCACGGCTGCAGCGGCTGAACGATCAGATGGCCACCCTCGCCCAATCTCGCGATGCCCTTGCCGCCTACATCGATGCGGCCGAGCGAACGGGCGGCGAGAGCTACCCGCCCTTTGACGGTACTGACCTGGGTCCCGTCCCCGCCTGAAGAGCCGCGACGTCGTCCCTCGGCCCAAGCGTCGCCCGACACGGACGCCGTCTGATCCACGCGACGCACCGCATGAGAAACGCTCGGCCGGAACGTTCCCGGCCGAGCGTTTCTCATCTGCGCGGGCATGACCCGAACGACTGTCGGACACGGCCCGGCGTAGCGTTCGCATTCAGCTCAGTGCAACGAACGGGACAGTGGGCGTTGCATTGCTCGCAGGGTCGTTGCAACGATTATTACGGCTTGACCTGCACAGATTGACTTCATGCGCAACGAGCTCGTTGCCGAATGCGGGAATGCAACGTAGCGTTTCTCTCATCGGAAACAAGGAAGCGCTCAAGGAGAGCATCATGCAGACCTTCGCCACCACCGCCCCGATCACCGCCACCCTCGACATCCCCGCCGGCCGCGTCCAGCTCATCGCCGCCGACCGCGCCGACGCCACCGTCGAGGTGCGGCCCGCGAACGCCACGAAGAGCCGGGACGTGAAGGCGGCCGAGCGGATCACCGTCGACTACAGCGACGGCGTCCTGCGGATCGCGGCCCCGGCCCCGAAGAACCAGCTTCTCGGGGCGTCCGGCTCCGTCGAGGTGACCGTCCAACTGCCCGCCGGCTCCCGCGTCGAGGCGAAGGCGGCCGCCGCCGACTTCCGGGGCGTCGGACGCCTCGGCGACGTGACCCTCGACGCCGCGCAGGGCCCGGTCAAGCTCGACGAGACCGCGAACGCCCGCCTCACCGTCCTCGACGGCGACATCACGGTCGGGCGCCTCGGCGGCCCCGCCGAGATCAGCACCCAGAAGGGCGACATCCGCGTCGCCGAGGCCGTCCGCGGCACGGTCACGCTGAGCACCCGGGCCGGGAACATCTCGGTCGGTGCCGCGCCCGGGGTCTCCGCCACCCTCGACGCCGGCACCTCCCACGGCCGGGTCGGCAACGCCCTCAGGAACGACGGCACCCCCGGCCTCGCCATCCGGGCCACCACCTCCTACGGCGACATCACCGCCCGCAGCCTCTGACCACGACCACCGGCACCCCGACACGGGAGAAGGAACGACCATGAGCGACCGCACCGAACTGCAGAAGGCCGTCCAGGAGTTCGTCGACGCCGGCTTCGCCGGGGTGCAGATGCGCGTGCACGACGAGAAGGGCGCGTGGGTCGGCAGCGCCGGGGTGGCCCGGCTCGGCGAGGACGCCGAACCGCCGACGGACGGGCGGTTCTGGGTGGGCAGCACCACCAAGACCTTCACCGCCACCCTGACGCTGCTCCTGGCGGCCGAGGGCGCGGTCGACCTCGACGATCACGTGGCCGACCGCCTGCCCGGGTTCGGGATCGACGGACGGATCACCGTGCGGATGCTGCTCCAGCACACCAGCGGGCTGTACAACTACACGGGCGAGCCCGCTCCCGACGGCACGTTCGTGCCGGGGATCGACGCGACGGGCAAGGCCTGGGCGGAGAACCGGTTCCGCAGCTACGCGCCGGAGGAGCTCGTGCGGTTCGCGCTCGACAAGCCGGCGCGGTTCGAGCCGGGGACGGACCAGAGCTACTCCAACACCAACTACACGCTCGCCGCGCTCCTGATCGAGCGGATCACCGGCGGCTCGTACGCCGGGGAGATGCGGCGGCGGATCCTGGAGCCGCTCGGTCTCGCGGACACCGCGGTGCCGGGCGACTCGCCCGATCTCCCCGGGCCGCACGCCCACGGCTACTACCGCTACCAGGACGCGGGCGAGTGGAAGGTCGTCGACGTCAGCCGGCAGAACCTCTCCCTGCTGCTCGGTGCCGGCGACATGTTCTCGACCACCCGGGACCTGCGGACGTTCTTCTCCGCGCTCCTCGGCGGCCGTCTCCTTCCGGACCCGCTGCTGGCCGAGATGCTCACGCCGCACGGGCCGCTCGGCTACGGCCTGGGGCTGTTCGTGCAGGACCTGGGCCCGGGCGGCGGCACCATCGTCCACCACAACGGCGGCGCCCCCGGCGGCTACGGCGCGCTGATGATCGCCACGCCCGACGGCGGCAGGACCCTGACCGCCGGGCTGACCACCGGTGATTCCGCGACCGACCCGGCGCAGACGTTCCCGAAGGCGCTGGCCGCCCTCATCGGGAACGTGTTCGGCGGCGGGCCGGCCGCGGGCTGACGCACCGTCACTCGGCCGGCCAGGGCACCTCCGGCGAGCGGTACCAGGTGATGCCCAGCGCGTCGAAGCGGGGGGCCTGTTCGGCGAGGCGTTCCTTGTAGGCGTCCCAGTCGTGGGTGGACGCCGGGGACCAGCCGAGTTCGGCGATGCCCGGGAGGCGCGGGAAGGCCATGACGTCGAGGTCGCCGGGGGAGGCGAGGGTCTCGGTCCACAGCGGGGCCTCGACGCCCCGGACGGCGTCCTCGGGGGCGCCGGGGAGGTACGTGGCGGGGTTCCAGTCGTACGACCTGCGGACCTCGACGTATCCGGCCCAGGCGAGGCCGAGGGGGGTGTCCTTGGTGTACTTCATGTCGAGGTACGTGCGGTCGGCGGGCGAGAGGATCAGGCCCGTGCCGTTGCGGGCGGCCGCGGCGACCCTCTCCTTCTCCTCGGCGGGGGTGCGGTCGAGGCCCCAGTACTGGACGAGGGCGCCCTTCGCGGGGGTGGCGCCGGTCAGCTGGTGCCAGCCGACGACGGTCTTGCCGTACTTGGCGACGACCGGCTGCACCTTGTCCATGAAGGCCACGTAGTCGGCGTGGCTGGTGGAGTGGGCCTCGTCGCCGCCGATGTGGAGGTAGCGGCCGGGGGTGAGGGCGGCGATCTCCCGGACGACGTCGTCGACGAAGTCGTACGTGACGGGCCTGGGCACGCACAGGGAGCTGAATCCGACCTTGGTGCCGGTGTAGAGGGGCGGGGCGACGCCGTCGCAGGTGAGCTCGGCGTAGGAGGCGAGGGCCGCGTTGGTGTGGCCGGGCATGTCGATCTCGGGGATCACCTCCTGGTAGCGGGAGGCGGCGTACTCCACGATCTCGCGGTACTGCGCCTTGGTGTAGAAGCCGCCGGCGCCGCCGCCGACCTCGGTGGAGCCGCCGTGGGTGGTGAGGCGGGGCCAGGAGTCGACGGCGATGCGCCAGCCCTGGTCGTCGGAGAGGTGCAGGTGGAGGGTGTTGACCTTGTAGAGGGCGAGCTGGTCGATGTACCGCCTCACCTCGTCGACGGTGAAGAAGTGGCGGGCGACGTCGAGCATGGCGCCCCGGTAGGCGTAGCGCGGGGTGTCGGTGACGGTGCCGCCGGCGATCTTCCAGGGGCCCGGCTGGACGCTCTTCCGTTCGACGGCGGAGGGGAGCTGCTGGCGCACGGTCTGGACGCCGCGGAAGAGGCCGGCGGGTTCGCGGGCGGTGAGGGTGAGGCCGTCGGGCGCGGAGTGGAGCCGGTAGCCCTCCTCGCCGAGGTCGGTCTCGTCGGGGTCGAGGCGGAGCCGGATGCCGTGGCCGGCGGCGCGGTCGTCGACGACGGGGAGCGGGAAGCCGGTGGCGGGGCGGAGGAGGCCTGCGAGGTAGCGGCCGAGGGCCTGGGACTCGCCGGATCTCGCGTCGACGCCGATGCGGGTGGCGGCGGTGAGGGTGTAGGGCTCGCCCTCGGGGGTGACGGAGGCGGGTACGGGCACGATGCGGCCGAGCGGGCGGACCTCGGGTTCGGCGGCGGCGCTTCCGGACGCCTTGCCGTCGGTGCTGTCGGCGGCGGCCTCTCCGCAGCCGACGCCGGCGGTCGCGAACAGGAGCAGGGATCCGATCAGGCGCGGAATCGTCATGCGCTGTCTCACAGGCGGGCTCCCCTTCGGGTGATCGACACGTCCGTCGTTCTCTATATCCCCTTGGTGGCCCTGCGTACCGCTGCCCCTGTCCGACTTCAAGGTCTGGACCAAGATGCCGAAAGAGCGGGTGGATCACGCCTTCCCTGCCCGAATTCGGGCAGGATTCTTGCGGAGGGCCCCGAAGACCCCTCAGTATGCACGGGTGCTCGAACGCCGCCCGTCGCACGACGACCTCATCGACCACCTGGTCCGCAGCACCGCGCTCCAGCGCGGTGAGGCCGCCAGGGTGGTGCTCGACGTGCTGGCGTACTTCGACGAGACGACCGAGGAGTTCGTCCGCCGCCGCCACCGCGAACTGCAGTCCGGCGGCGCCGTGAACGCCGAGATCTTCGAACGGATCGCGGCGGAGCTGCCGCACCGGGCGGTGGCGCCACCGGAGCTCTCGCTCCGGCAGCTGCGCCGCATCGTCTACGGCTGAGCTCCGTACGTCCGAGTACATCCACCAACCTGGAGGGGTTTCACCTTTATGTGCGGAATTGTCGGTTACATCGGTAAGCGCGACGTGGCTCCGCTGCTCCTGGAGGGCCTGGCCCGCCTGGAGTACCGCGGATACGACTCGGCCGGCATGGTCGTCACCAGCCCGAAGTCCTCCGGCCTGAAGATGGTGAAGGCCAAGGGCCGCGTCCGCGACCTGGAGGCCAGGGTCCCCAAGCGCTTCACCGGCACCACCGGCATCGCCCACACCCGCTGGGCCACGCACGGCGCCCCGAGCGACATCAACTCGCACCCGCACCTGGACCCCGAGAACAAGGTCGCGGTCGTCCACAACGGCATCGTCGACAACGCCCAGGAGCTCCGCGCCAAGCTGGAGGCCGACGGCGTCGTCTTCGCCTCCGAGACGGACACCGAGGTCATCACCCACCTCGTCGCCCGCTCCCAGGCCGAGACGCTGGAGGAGAAGGTCCGCGAGGCGCTCAAGGTCATCGAGGGCACCTACGGCATCGCCGTGATGCACGCCGACTTCAACGACCGCATCGTGGTGGCCCGCAACGGCTCCCCGGTCATCCTCGGCATCGGCGAGAAGGAGATGCTCGTCGCCTCCGACGTCGCCGCCCTGATCGCCCACACCCGCCAGGTCGTCACCCTGAACGACGGCGAGATGGCCACCCTGAAGGCCGACGACTTCCGCACCTACACGGTCTCCGGCGCCTCCACCACGGCCACCCCCGAGACCGTCGAGTGGGAGGCCGCCTCCTACGACATGGGCGGCCACGACACGTACATGCACAAGGAGATCTCCGAGCAGCCCGACGCGGTCGACCGCGTGCTGCGCGGCCGGATCGACGACCGCTTCTCCACCGTGCACCTGGGCGGCCTGAACCTCGACGCCCGCGAGGCCCGCACCATCCGCCGCATCAAGATCCTCGGCTGCGGCACCTCGTACCACGCCGGCCTCATCGGCGCCGGGCTCATCGAGTCCATGGCCCGCATCCCCGCCGACGCCGAGCCGGCCTCGGAGTTCCGCTACCGCAACCCGGTCGTGGACCCCGACACCCTCTACATCGCCGTCTCCCAGTCCGGTGAGACCTACGACGTGCTCGCCGCCGTCCAGGAGCTCAAGCGGAAGGGCGCCCGCGTCCTCGGCGTCGTCAACGTCGTCGGCTCCGCCATCGCCCGCGAGGCCGACGGCGGCGTGTACGTCCACGCCGGCCCCGAGGTCTGCGTCGTCTCCACCAAGTGCTTCACCAACACGGTCACCGCCTTCGCGCTGCTCGCCCTGCACCTGGGCCGCATCCGCGACCTGTCCGTCACCGACGGCAAGCGGATCATCGAGGGCCTGCGCAAGCTGCCCTCGCAGATCGAGGAGATCCTCAAGACCGAGGAGCAGATCAAGGAGATCGCCGCGGAGTACGCCGGCGCCCAGTCGATGATGTTCATCGGCCGTGTGCGCGGCTACCCCGTCGCCCTGGAGGCCTCCCTCAAGCTGAAGGAGATCTCCTACATCCACGCCGAGGCGTACCCGGCCTCCGAGCTGAAGCACGGCCCGCTCGCCCTCATCGAGCCGGCCCTGCCGACCGTCGCGATCGTCCCCGACGACGACCTGCTGGAGAAGAACCGCGCCGCCCTGGAGGAGATCAAGGCCCGCAGCGGCCGCATCCTCGCGGTCGCCCACCAGCCGCAGGCGAAGGCCGACCACACCATCGTCGTCCCGAAGAACGAGGACGAGCTGGACCCGATCCTGATGGGCATCCCGCTCCAGCTCCTCGCCTACCACACGGCGCTCGCCATGGGCCGCGACATCGACAAGCCCCGCAACCTGGCGAAGTCCGTCACCGTCGAGTAGGCACCCCGGCCCCGTGGGCCTCTCACGCCGTCGCGGCCGAGGCGCGGCGCCGGGCCTGTCCCCCGTCGCCGCGCCCCTCCGGGCCTGTCCCCCGGAGCCTCGGCCGGACACGCGGCGGTCCCCGTGCACACACCTCCCGTGCACGGGGACCGCTGTGCTTTCCGCGGGGCTCAGCCCGCGGCCGGGGCACCGCCCGCCGAGCGGCGCAGGGCCGTCGGCCAGCCGGCGACCGCGGCCGTGGCGCCGTACCAGGCGACCAGGCCCGCGACGGCGGCGACCCAGCCGCCCGCCTTGCCGAGGCCGCCGTTGTCGGCGAGGGCGCCGATGCCGAGCAGCAGCAGCGCGACGAACAGCAGCCCGTACACGCCCTGTCCGAAGAGCCCGCCGCCCGCGGAGGCCACGGTCAGCGTGAGCGCGAGGAGCGCCCACAGGAGCAGGAAGAGGCCCATGGCGTCGGCCGAGGCGTGCCCGCCGGCTCCGCTGCCCCAGGTGAACCAGAAGGCGCCGAGCGCCGCGTACGCCGTGCCTTCGCCCTTGTCGCCCGCGCGCAGGGCGAGCAGTCCGACGAGGAAGAGCGTCACGCCGCCGACCCAGGTGGCGAGACCCGCGGCATCCGCTGCCGCGACGTTGTCGATGACACCGGTTCCGCCCAGGCCGAAGGCCAGCAGGGTCAGTCCGAGTGCCAGGTGGCCGAGCGTGGAGGTGGTGTTTCCCGCGGCGACTTCGTTGTTCACGGCGGGCTCCCTTCAGGTGTGCAGTTGTCCTGCGTGAGCTGCTGTGTTCCGTGGCCTTTATGTACCCTTCACAAGCACACAATTCACCTGAGGAAGGCCGAATTTATGGCCGGATGACGGCAGTTGGGGGAGTTACCTGACGGGCCGTACGGGACGGAAGGGCCCGCGGGCGCGTTACGGGATGACGATGACGGGCCGCCGGACTCGTTACGGGATGACGATGACGGGCCGCTGGGCGCGGCGCGCGAGGCGGCCGGCGACCGAGCCGAAGATCCGGCCGACGATCCCGTGCGTGGAGCCGACCACGATCGCGTCGGCCGAGTACTCCCGGCCGACCTCCTCCAGCTCGTGGCAGATGTCCCCGCCGCGCTCGACCAGGATCCACGGCACCTCGGAGAGGTGCTCGGCGCAGGCCAGTTCCAGGCCGAGGACCTCGGTGCGGTGGTCCGGCACGTCGACGAAGACCGGGGGCTCGCAGCCGGCCCACACCGTGGTGGGCAGCCGGTTGGCCACGTGCACGATGATCAGGCCCGATCCGGAGCGGCGGGCCATGCCGATGGCGTACGCGAGGGCGCGCTCACTGGACGTGGAGCCGTCGAAGCCGACGACCACCCCGTGCCGGAAGGCCGGGTCGCAGGCATGACGTGGCTGTTCTACCGCGAGGGGGTCGACCGTGGAGTCGGCGACGCGCTTGCGGTCCGCGGGTTCGGGGAATTCGTGACCGGCCATCGGTGTCTCGGCGAAGAGGGTCCTCGTGGGAAGGGACGGGGAAAAGAGGGGACGAACGACGGGTGACGGCGGAGCTGTGTCCGGGAATCATCTTCCCAAGCCCATACCCCCAAGGGTACGGCGACACTCCTCTCCTGCCCAGAGCCCGCCGTGCCACTCCCGGCGTGCCCGCCGCTCGCTCGCGGCGTTCCAGGGAGCATGCACGAGGGGTTCGGGATCTGGCAATGCCGGATGTGTCCTACAGGCGTCCGTACGGGGGCCAAACGGACGTCGCCGAGAGTGACCGGAACGTTCCGCTCCTCGTTGCCACAGGTCCAGCCCACCACGGCCACGACTCCGGCCCGCCCCCACCTCGGGCCCGCCCCACCGCCACCGCAGACCCGGCCCACCACCGCAGACCCGGCCCCGAGCCGCAGACCCGTCCCACCGTCGCAGGGAGACCGCCCGTGCCCGCACCATCGACCGCCGTCGGCCAGACCTCCGCCACCCCCGCCCCCGCCCCGTCCCGTTCCCGGCGCCGGGCACCCGTCCTCCTCCGGACCGCCGGCGCGGACCCGGAGCCGGGAACGGAGCCGGGAACGGGGACGGGGACGGGGCCGGGCGCGGCGGAGCAGGCCGGTGACGTCGTCCGCTGGGCGGTCTTCTGCTGCGTGCTGGTCCCCGTGGTGCTCGTCGTCTACGGCACCTCGCTCGGCGGGGCCGCCGGGACGGCGCTCGGGCTCGTCTCGGTGACGGCGGCCTGCCGGCTGCTGCTGCGCCGCTCGGAGCGCGGACTGCGGTCCGAGACGGTCCGGACGGGGCGCCGGAACTAGCTTCCGAGGGGCCCGGAGCCGGCTCCGCCCCCCTTCGAGTTGACAGGTTCGTACACCCGACCCCATATGTTTTCAGCCAACTTGAAGCCGACGGCGAGTCCTTGGCGGAACGGTTGGCCAAGCCCGGTGCCGACGACCGCGGAAGCCTTGTCCCGGGGGCCTGCACCCCCCGCGTACGGGGGCGTTCGCCACCCCGCCCCTTCCCCTGGCGGCCGTCGGACGCAAGACTTCGCGATCGATCGCTTCACGCCAAGTTGCCTTGTCGACAATCCACCGGATGGAGAACTTGTCACGCCGGCGCCACGGGACGCAGTAGATTCGATCATGGGTACCGAAGACTGGGGTCTCGTGCAAAACCGAGGGGAAACGTGCAGGAGCGACACGACCAGGGAGACGCGAACACCGAGGGGGGCTTAGCGTCATGAGCCAGGACTCCACCGCACCGGAGGTCGCACGGAAGCTGTCCGGGCGCCGCCGTCGCGAAGTCGTCGCGGTGCTGCTGTTCAGCGGCGGCCCCATCTTCGAGAGCTCCATCCCGCTCTCCGTGTTCGGCATCGACCGGCAGGACGCCGGAGTGCCACGCTACCGGCTGCTCGTCTGCGCCGGCGAGGAAGGTCCGCTGCGGACCACCGGCGGACTCGAACTCACCGCGCCGTACGGCCTGGAGGCCATCGGCCGGGCGGGCACCGTCGTCGTCCCGGCCTGGCGGTCGATCACCTCGCCGCCGCCGCCGGAGGCGCTCGAAGCGCTGCGCCGTGCGCACGAGGAGGGGGCCAGGATCGTCGGGCTGTGCACCGGGGCGTTCGTCCTGGCCGCGGCCGGACTGCTCGACGGCCGCCCGGCGACCACGCACTGGATGTACGCGCCGACGCTCGCCAAGCGCTATCCGTCGGTCCACGTGGACCCGCGGGAGCTCTTCGTCGACGACGGGGACGTGCTGACCTCCGCCGGCACCGCGGCCGGAATCGATCTGTGTCTGCACATCGTGCGGACCGACCACGGCACCGAGGCCGCGGGCGCGCTGGCGCGCCGGCTGGTCGTCCCGCCGCGGCGCAGCGGCGGTCAGGAGCGCTACCTCGACAGGTCTTTACCCGAAGAGATCGGCGCCGACCCGCTGGCCGAGGTCGTCGCCTGGGCGCTGGAGCACCTCCACGAGCAGTTCGACGTGGAGACGCTCGCCGCGCGCGCCTACATGTCACGGCGGACCTTCGACCGCCGGTTCCGCTCGCTGACGGGCTCCGCCCCGCTCCAGTGGCTGATCACCCAGCGGGTGCTGCAGGCGCAGCGGCTGCTCGAGACCTCCGACTACTCGGTCGACGAGGTCGCGGGCCGGTGCGGCTTCCGCTCCCCGGTGGCGCTGCGCGGCCACTTCCGGCGCCAGCTCGGCTCCTCGCCGGCCGCCTACCGCGCGGCGTACCGCGCCCGGCGGCCGCAGGGCGAGGCCGGCACGGCGGTGCTCGAAGCGGCGGTGCCGGCCCAGGGTTCGGCGGGGC